>VGBQ01000104.1 GCA_016870425.1 Actinomycetota bacterium
GACGGCCTCGGAGATCGCGATGCCGAGGGAGCCCGACCAGTTGTTGGGGTCCTTGGCCAGCTCGCGGCCGATCGCGGTGACATCCGAGGGCGAGCGGTGGATCTGGGCGCCGAAGGTCTCGATCATCAGCCGGCGGTAGGGCTTGGCGTCGTACGACGCTCCGACCTGCCACACCTCGCACTCGAGGTCATAGAGGGAGCAGGCGAAGGCGAGCGCGGTGCCCCACTGACCGGCACCGGTCTCGGTGGTGAGCTTCTTGGTGCCTTCCTTCTTGTTGTAGTAGGCCTGGGGCACCGAGGTGTTGGGCTTGTGCGAGCCGGCGGGCGAGACGCCCTCGTACTTGTAGTACATGCGCGCGGGCGTGCCCAGCAGTTTCTCGAGGCGATGAGCGCGGAAGAGCGGCGACGGCCGCCACTGGCGGTAGACGTCGAGCACGCCGCCGGGGATGTCGACGTACCGCTCACCCGTGACCTCTTGCATGATGAGGTCCATCGGGAAGAGCGGCGCGAGGTCATCCGGTCCGACCGGATCCATGCGGCCGGGGTGCAGCGGAGGCGGAGGAGGTGCGGGCAGGTCTGCGATGAGGTTGTACCAGGTGGTGGGCATCTGGTCCTCGCTGAGCACGTACTTGTGCTGCTGCACGGTGTCGTCCATGGTCTCCGCCTTCCCTCACGATCCGGATAGCCCGGGGGCTGCGACGCTACCCGACCTGGCAGCATGTCGGGCGTGGATTCCGAAGGTCGGTACGCCGTCCCCGTGCCGCCCGGAGTCCGGCTCCTCGCCAGCGACCTCGATGGCACGCTCCTGCTCTCCGACGGCTCGGTCGGACTCCGCACCCGCGAGGCGCTCGATCGGCTCGATGCGAGCGACCTAGACCTCATCATCGTCACCGGCCGGCCGCCCCGGTGGATCTCCCCGATCGTGGAGATGACCGGCCATCGCGGAGTGGGCATCGCGGCCAACGGGGCCGTGGTGCTCGACCTCGCGGACGGACACGTCACGGAGGTATTCCCCATGTCCGGCGACGATGCACTGGAGGCCGTGGACCGCCTGCGCCGCGAGGTGCCGGGCATGGTCTTCGCCGTGGAGCGCGCACGCCCGGGGGGCAAGCTCGCGCCCACGGGCGGAGCGTCGTACGACGCACTCGATGCCACGTTGGCGGACGCCACGGAGTTTGCCCTCGCCGATGGTTACACCCCGCGTTGGCCGGTGCCGCCCGAGACCTATGTCGGCCCGATCGAGGAGCTCGTGGCCGCGGGCGATGTCGTCAAAGTCCTCGCGCGTCCCGGGAAGGGTGCGCCGATGGACCCGGAGGAGCTCTATGCCCGCGGGGCGCGCGCGATCGGCGATCTCGCCGAGGTAACGCACTCCGGCTACGGCGACTCGCTGATCGAGTTGAGCGCGGCTGGCGTGACGAAGGCGACGACGCTCGCGCGCGTGGCGGCAGCGGAGGGCCACGGGGCCCTGCACGTCGTGGCTGCGGGTGATGGCCCCAATGACCTGCCGATGCTGGCCTGGGCGGGCACGTCGTACGCGATGGCGAATGCCCATCCGGAGGTGTTGGACCTCGCGACACACGTGCTGCCGAGCAACGACGACGAGGGTGTCGCGGACCTCATCGATGCGGTGCTCGACGAGCACGCGCGCGGCTTCAGCGCCTGAGCACGATTTTACCGGTCACGTCTCCGGCTTCGAGTGTGCGATGCGCGCCAGCGGCATCGGTCATGGGCATCACGCGGTCGACGACGGGCTTGACGATGCCGGCGGCGATCCACGGCCACACGTGCCGTTCGACCTGGATGCAGATCTCGGCCTTCTGCTCGGGAGTTCGTCCGCGAAGAGTCGTGGCATGGAGAGTGCCGTTGCGGCGCAGCAGCGTGCTGAGATCGATCTCGGCCTTGACGCCACCCTGCATGCCGATGACGACGAGGCGCCCGCCGGGAGCGAGTGAGGCGATGTTGCGCTCCAGATACTTCGCCGCCATGTTGTCGAGGATCACGTCGACACCGCGGCCACCGGTCTGCGCGGCGAGGACCTCGACGAAGTCCTGCTCGCGGTAGTTGATGAGCACCTCGGCGCCGAGCTCCTCGCAGCGCGCGAGCTTGGCTGCCGATCCCGCGGTGACCGCGACGCGCGCACCGAGAGCTCGCGCCACCTGGATCGCCATCGTGCCGATGCCGCTGCCACCGCCGTGCACGAGCAGCCACTCACCGCGCTGCAGGTGCGCCACCATCACGAGGTTGGACCACACGGTGCATGCCACCTCCGGCAGGCCGGCTGAGGTGATGAGGTCGACCCCCGCGGGGATGGGCATGGCTTGGCCGGCGGGTACGGCGACACGCTCGGCGTAGCCGCCCCCCGACAGCAGGCAGCACACCTCGTCGCCGATCGACAGCGACGTCACGCCCGGGCCGAGCTCGCCGACCGTGCCCGAGCACTCCAGCCCGAGCCACTCGGGTGCACCGGGTGGAGGCGGATAGAGGCCTTGGCGCTGCAGCAGGTCGGCGCGATTCACCGCGGCGGCGGCCACCTCGACGATGACCTCGCCGGGCCCGGCGACAGGATCGGGCACCTCCTGCCAGGCCAGCACGTCGGCGTCGCCGGGTGCCGTGACGACGATCGCGTGCATGTCAGGACGCCGGCGGAGGGGTGGCGCCGTAGCCGTTGCCCTCGGTGTGGCGGATGACGACGAGCTGGTCGCCCTTCTGGAGGATGCGGATGTCGCTCGTGTCGAAGCGGTGCACGACGTCATCGCGAATCACCGCGAGCACGATCTGCCCGGTCGCGTCCACCTCGGCTGGTGAGACGCCGAGCTCCTCCTTGGTGATGTCGCGCTGGACGACCTCGAGTCCGCGGCCGGAGTCGAGGAGGTCCTCCATAAGCGTGCCGGCGACGGGAGAGAGAAGGGACAGCGCCATGAGGTGGCCGGCGGACTCGGCAGTGGGGATGACGCTGGTGGCGCCGGACTGACGCAGGATCTGTGCGTTGGCGGCCTCGCGCGCGGCGGCGACGATCTCGGCCTTGGGGGCGAGTCGACGGGCGGTGAGCGTGACGAGCACCGAGGTGTCGTCCTCATCGGTGGCCACGATGATCTTGGAGGCGCGCTCCGTGGCAGCGTCGCGGAGGATGTCCTCGCGCCGCGCGTCGCCGAGGACTCCGGCGAGGCCCATGCGGTTGGCATCCTGCACGGCGGCTTTGTCGGTGCTCACGACGACGATCGACAGGGGTGACATGCCGCTATCGAGCAGCATGCGCGCGGCTGATCGGCCCTTGACACCGAAGCCGACGATGACGGTGTGGTCTTCCACGCGCTGCCTCCAGCGGGTTGTGCGGATCTCGGTGCGCGTCTTCTTGGTCAGGACCTCGATGGTCGTGCCGACGAGCACGATCAGGAAGATGAAGCGCAGTGGTGTGATGACGAGAATGTTGACGACTCGGGCTGACTCGCAGACGGGCACGATGTCGCCGTAGCCCGTCGTCGACAGGCTGACGGTTGCGTAGTAGAACGCGTCGACCCAGGTGATGCCGCCGACGTCGCCCCGATCGGCGTAGCAGTCACCCTCGAGATAGACGATCGCCGCGGCGACGACCAGTGCGCCGACCGCGATGAGGACGCGCACGAGGATGTTGCGGAAGGGGCTCCACGGCCGGCTCGGGAGCTTGATGCGAGCGGTGAGGGCCTCGGGGTCGTCTTCGCCGGCGAGGGTGCGCAGGCGCCACTTGTCGGCCACGTCCCCTGACGCTAGCGGACCGCGGGCACGGGCAGGAGTGTCACGGGGCTTCCGGCGAGCCCACCCGACGGTGGGATCGCGACGAGCGCGTCGGCAAGCGCGAGGCTGCGCAGCATGGCGGGGCCGTCGAAGCGCAATGGCCGGGCCCTGCCCTCATCGACCAGCACGGGGATGATGCGCGTGTCGCGCGGATGGCTGGTGACGTCGACGCCGAGCGTGACCTCGTGCTCGTCGACGGGGACGCCGCGCATGGTGGAGATGACCGGAGCCGCCAGCGTCACGAGGCCGCTCACGGCCGCGAGGGGATTGCCCGGCAGTCCGAGGATGGGACGCCCATCAGGCAGCACCGCGAGCAGCATGGGATGCCCCGGACGCACCTGGACGCCGTCGATGATCCAGCGGGCGCGCAGGTGGTCGAGTACGTCGTGGACGAAGTCGACGGGGCCCGATGCCGTGGAGCCGGTCGTCACGATCATGTCCGCCGTGGAGTCCTCGATCTCGTCCAGCAGCGCTTGCCGGGTGTCGGGCACGCGGATCGGGGGATTGGCGCGCGCGCCGAGGTCGGCGAGCCACGGGGGCACGAGTGGGCTCAGTGCATCGCGGACCCTCCCAGGCCGTGGCAGCCCCCGCTCGAGGAGTTCGTCGCCGAGGACGAGCACCGCGACTGTCGGGGGAGGGATCACGTCGAGTGTGTCGTAGCCGGCTGCCGCGGCAAGGCCCAGCATTGCGGGTGTCACGACCGATCCCGCCGGCACGAGTGGCTCGCCCGCGGCGCACTCCTCGCCGCGCGGGCGCACGTCGGTGCCGGGAGGCAGGGATGTGCCGCTGTCATCGGGCAGCGCGGTCAGCGGATCGAGTGGGAAGAGTCGACTGCCGTGCAAAGCGGTCTCAACCCTCGCCTGCTCGGAGCGCAGCACGGCGTCGCAGCCCTCGGGAAGCACCGCGCCTGTGGCGATGGCGACGGCCGTGCCGGGGTCGAGTCGTCTGAGGGATTCATCGCCCGCACGCAGGTCGCTGTCGGCGAGCAGCCACGGGCTCGGACCGGCGACGGCGTACCCGTCCATCGCAGCAGAGTCGAAGGCCGGGAGGTCGGTGAGCGCGGCGATGGGGGAGGCGAGGGCGCAGCCGAGTGCCGCCTCGAGCCGCACGGCGATGGGGTCCAGCGGACGGGCAGCCGCGGCGGCGACGCGGCGCGCCTGATCCCAGGGCAGTGCGGTGCTCACCCGTTCAGGGTGCCACCGCTGCGTCAGGTAGCGGCGCCGACGCTCCGTGGCGCACCGGGCAGGTCGGTCAGCCCCAGGGAGCCCCGGAAGTGCCGCGGTCAGCCGCGGTGCAGCCCGAGGTCCCACTCCCCGCTGAGGCGCATGAGTGCGTGTGCGGCCTCGTTGAGTTTGTCGTCCCCGGCCTTGGCTACGGCGTACCCGAGCAGGAACGTCGTGATCGGCGCGGCAGGGCGGTCGACCGCGTGTGCGGCGTCGCGGGCGACGTCGAGGAGGAGCTGAGCGTCGGCCTCGGGGATGTCCACGCCGAGGTCGGTGGCCAGGGCCTGCCGGGCGACGGCGGTCCACTGGCTGAGCGGGTCATGAGTCATGCCCCCATCCTCCCCCCCACCCGCGTTGTCCTTACCGGTGTGGTCGCTAACGGGGGTCTCTTAGCGACCACACCGGTAACAACAACGAGTTGACGGGGGTGTCAAGTTGACGGTAGTGTCAAGTATATGGCGCCCGTCCTGCGCTCCCGCCTCGATCCGGCCGTCACGGCGGCCAATCGCACGGCCATGCTCGATGCGCTTGCCGAGATCGACGGCCTGCTGGCCAAGGTCATCGCCGGCGGCGGCAGCAACGACCCGGAGAAGAACGCCAAGACCGTCGCCCGCCACCGCGGCCGCGGCAAGCTGCTCCCCCGCGAGCGCATCAACCTCCTGCTCGACCGCGGATCGCCCTTCCTCGAGTTGAGCCCGCTCGCCGGCTGGGGCACCGACGATCCGCTCGGTGGAGGCGTCGTCACGGGCATCGGTCGCGTCCACGGCACCGAGTGCATGGTCGTCGCCAACGACCCCACCGTGAAGGGCGGATCACAGGGCCCGACGTCGGTCGCCAAGGGTCTGCGCGCCATGGAGATCGCACGCATCAATCGACTGCCGCTCGTCAGCCTCACCGAGTCCGGTGGTGCCGACCTGCCGAAGCAGGCCGAGATCTTCGTTCCCGGTGGCGCGAGCTTTAAGAACCTCACGCAACTCTCGGCCGCGGGCATCCCCACGGTCACTCTCGTCTTCGGCAGCAGCACCGCGGGTGGCGCCTACGTGCCGGGGATGAGCGACTACGTCGTCCTGCAGAAGGACGCCGCGCGCGTCTATCTCGGTGGCCCCCCTCTGGTGAAGATGGCGATCGACGAGGACGCGAACGAGGAGGATCTCGGCGGCGCCGAGATGCACGCACGCACCTCGGGCCTCGCGGACTACCTCGCCCTCGACGAGCCCGATGCCCTGCGCATCGGCCGGCAGATCGTGGAGCACCTGCGCTGGCGCAAGGTCGGTCCCGGACCGGATCGCGCTCCCGTCGAGCCGGCGTACGACCCCGATGAATTGCTCGGCATCCCGAGTGCCGATGTGCGCCAGCCCTTCGAGGCGCGCGAGGTGCTTGCCCGCATCCTTGACGGCAGTGAGTTCGAAGAGTTCAAGCCGCTCTACGGCACGACGCTGGTCACGGGCTGGGGTCACATCGGCGGTTACGCCGTGGGAGTGCTCGCCAACAACGGCATCCTCTTCAGCGAGGAGAGCCACAAGGGAGCGCAGTTCATCCAGCTCTGCAACCGCATGGGCGTGCCCATCCTCTTCGCACAGAACATCACTGGCTTCATGGTCGGCACGAGATACGAGCAGGGCGGGATCATCAAGGACGGCGCCAAGCTCATCAACGCGGTGTCCAACTCCACGGTGCCGCACCTCACGCTGATGATGGGCGCGTCCTATGGCGCGGGCAACTACGGCATGTCAGGCCGCGCCTACGACCCGCGCTTCGTCTTCTCCTGGCCCAACCACCGCATCGCGGTGATGGGCCCCAAGCAGCTCGCCGGTGTGCTCACCATCGTGGCGCGCCAGAAGTCCGAGAGCATGGGCATCGACTTCGACGAGGCAGCCTTCGCGCCCATGCGTGACGCCTTCGAGCAGCAGGTGGAGAGCCAGTCAACGGCGCTCTTCGCCACCGGACGCCTCTGGGACGACGGCATCATCGACCCCCGCGACACCCGCACGGCCCTCACGCTCGCGCTCTCCGCGACGCACTCCGCCCCCGTCACCGGCGCCGATGCCTTCGGCGTCTTCCGGATGTGATCGCGATGAAGCGTCTGCTCGTAGCCAACCGCGGCGAGATCGCCCGCCGCGTCTTCCGCACTGCCCGTGCCATGGGCATTGAGACCGTCGCGGTCTTCTCCGAGCCCGACGCCGACGCACCCTTCGTCCGTGAGGCCGATATCGCGATCCCGCTACGCGGCGCGACGAGTGCCGAGACCTACCTCGACGTCGATCAGATCCTCGATGCCGTACGCCGCTCCGGCGCTGACGCTGTCCACCCCGGATATGGCTTCCTCTCGGAGAACGCCGGCTTCGCCGAGCAGATGATGGCCGCGGGCGTCACGTGGATCGGGCCGACGCCGGAGTCGATCCGCGCGATGGCGCTCAAGGTCGAGGCCAAGCGCCTCGCCGCGTCGGCGGGCGTGCCGCTGGTGCCGGGCGCCGAGCTCAGTGACGGCGTCGATGCTGCCGCCGCGGCCGCCGAGGTCGGCTACCCACTCCTTGTCAAGGCATCCGCCGGCGGCGGTGGCAAGGGCATGCGCATCGTCGAGCGGCCGGAGGATCTCACCGAGGCGCTGGAGTCCGCCCGCCGCGAAGCGCAGGCATCCTTCGGCGATGCCACGGTCTTCCTCGAGCGCTATCTCACCGAGTCACGTCACGTCGAGGTGCAGGTCTTCGGCGACACGCGCGGCAGCGTCGTGCACCTGGGCGAACGCGAATGCTCGATCCAGCGCCGACACCAGAAGATCGTCGAGGAGTCGCCCTCACCGGGGCTTGCGGCGCATCTCGCCGAGCCGATGTACGCCGCGGCCGTGTCGCTGGCGCAGAGCATCGGCTACGTCGGCGCGGGCACGGTGGAGTTCATCGTCGCCGGTGAGGGCGATGCCCAGGAGTTCTACTTCCTCGAGATGAACACCCGCCTGCAGGTGGAGCATCCCGTCACCGAGATGGTCACCGGCCTCGACCTCGTCGAGTGGCAGATCCGCGTGGCCCGTGGCGAGGAGCTGCCGCGCACGCAGGCAGAGATCGCTCCCTGCGGACACGCCATCGAGGTGCGCCTCTACGCCGAGGACCCCTCCCGCGGATACCTGCCCAACACCGGCACGCTGGAGTGCTTCGAGGTGCCGACAGGCGTTCGAGTGGACTCGGGCGTGGAATCCGGATCGGTGGTGTCGTCGTACTACGACCCGATGCTCGCGAAGGTCATCGCGCAGGCGGCGGACAGGTGGACCGCGGCGGCGCAGCTCGCGCGCGGTCTGCGTGCCGCTCGCATCCACGGCCTCGTCACCAATCGCGATTCCCTCGTCGCGATCCTGCAGTCCGATCGATTCCTCGGGGGCGACACCACGACGGCCTTCCTCGACCACGAGCCCGCAACGCTCGCACCGGAGATTCCGGAGTCCGTGATCGACCGCCACCTCACTGCTATCGCGGCGCACGGCGGCGATGACGTCGCGGGCGTGCCGCGCGGCTGGCGCAACGTGCCGAGCGTCCCCGAGCTCATTGGCGTCACGCCGCTGGGGGCCGACGACGGCCCGACGATTGCCTACCGTGAGTCGCGCGAGGGCCTGCGGGTCAGCGTCGTGCCCGCCGGTGCAGACGCGCACCTCGAGCCGGGTCGTGACCCCGGCAAGGCGAGCATCTCTGTCGACGGCGATCACGTGACCGTCACGCTCGACGGCGCGCGCGTCACGCACGACGTGTCGGCGTACGGCGATCTGCTCTGCGTCGACGATGGCCTGTGGTCGACGCAATGGCGGGTGCGGCCGCGCTTCGCCGACCTGGAGGCTGGCGCAGCCGCCGCCGGGCCGTCCACCCCCGTGCCCGGCACGGTCACCGTGGTGGAGGTCGCACCCGGCGATCGAGTGATGGCCGGCCAGACACTCGTGGTCCTCGAGGCGATGAAGATGGAGCACCGCATCACGGCGGACGCCGATGGGGTCGTGATCGAGGTGCTCGTCGCGCAGGGACAGTCGGTGGATGCGCACCAGGTGGTGGCCGTCCTGGAGGCCGACGCGTGAACCGGCCCGTGATCATCGCCAACTGCAGCGGATTCTTCGGCGATCGCATCTCCGCGGCCCGCGAGATGGTCGAGGGCGGCCCGATCGACGTACTCACGGGCGACTGGCTCGCCGAGCTCACCATGCTCATCCTCGCGCGGCAGCGCCTCAAGCACGGCCCGGGCGCGGGCTACGCGCGCACCTTCCTCACGCAGATGGAGCAGGTGCTTGGCACGTGTCGCGA
>VGBQ01000105.1 GCA_016870425.1 Actinomycetota bacterium
TGATCGGAGTCGACGGAGAAGAAGCCGCCGTGCACCGCCACGAGCACCTTGGTGCCCTCGGTCGTCTCGATGCGCAGTGGCGCGTCGAGGAGCAGCGCCAGCACGGGCGAGTGCCCGGGCAGGATGCCGATCTCCCCGTCGGGGGTCTTGGCCACGACGCTCTTGGCCGCGCCCTCCCAGATGGAGCGCTCGGCCGACACGAGGGCGACCTTGAGCTCAGCCACGATCAGGACTCCTTGGCGAGCTGCGCGGCCTTGGCCTCGACGTCCTCGATGCCGCCGCACATGAAGAACGCCTGCTCGGGGATGTGGTCGTACTGGCCATCGCACAGCGCCTTGAACGACGCGATCGTCTCCTCGACCGGCACGAACGATCCGGGCTGGCCGGTGAATGCCTCTGCCACGAACATGTTCTGCGACAGGAAGCGCTGGATGCGACGCGCGCGGTTGACGATGATCTTGTCTTCCTCGGAGAGCTCGTCCATGCCGAGGATGGCGATGATGTCCTGGAGATCCTTGTAGCGCTGCAGGATCTCCTTGACGCGCGCGGCCACGGCGTAGTGCTCGTCGCCGACGTAGCGGGGATCGAGGATGCGCGAGGTCGAGTCGAGCGGATCCACGGCCGGGTAGATGCCGAGCTCGGAGATGGGGCGCGAGAGCACCGTGGTCGCATCGAGGTGCGCGAAGGTCGTCGCCGGAGCGGGGTCGGTGAGGTCGTCAGCCGGCACGTAGATCGCCTGGAGCGACGTGATCGAGTGACCGCGGGTCGAGGTGATGCGCTCCTGGAGCACGCCCATCTCATCAGCCAGGGTGGGCTGGTAGCCCACGGCCGAGGGCATGCGGCCGAGCAGGGTCGAGACCTCCGAGCCGGCCTGGGTGAAGCGGAAGATGTTGTCGATGAAGAGCAGCACGTCCTGCTTCTCGACGTCGCGGAAGTACTCCGCCATGGTGAGAGCCGTCAGGGCCACGCGCAGGCGGGTGCCCGGGGGCTCGTCCATCTGGCCGAAGACGAGAGCTGTCTTGTCGATGACGCCCGACTCGGTCATCTCGAGGAAGAGGTCGTTGCCCTCGCGGGTGCGCTCGCCGACTCCGGCGAAGACCGAGACGCCACCGAAGTTCTCGGCGACGCGGTAGATCATCTCCTGGATGAGCACGGTCTTGCCCACGCCCGCACCGCCGAAGAGGCCGATCTTGCCGCCCTTGACGTAGGGGGTCAGCAGGTCGATGACCTTGATGCCGGTGGAGAAGACCTCGGTCTTGGACTCGAGCTGGTCGAAGGCAGGAGCGGCGCGGTGGATCCCCCAACGCTCCTTGATGTCGAGCGTCGACTTGTCGACGTCGAGCGGCTCGCCGAGGGTATTCCACACGTGGCCCTTGGTGATCTCGCCGACGGGCACGGAGATGGGCGCGCCGGTGTCGCGCACCGGGGCGCCGCGGACGAGGCCATCGGTCGGCTGCATGGAGATGGTGCGGACCATGTTGTCGCCGATGTGCTGGGCGACCTCGAGGGTGAGCATGCGCGTGCCGCCGCCCTCCTCGCCCTGATCGAAGGAGACGTCGACGTTGAGGGCGTTGAAGAGCTCCGGCATTGCCTCGACCGGGAACTCCACGTCGACGACGGGGCCGGTGACGCGGGCGACGCGTCCGACACCGGGGGCCTTCGCGTGGGTAGTCGCCGAGTCCATCGTGGCGGTCATGTCGTTCCTCTTTCCTTCGGTTCCTGCGGTCGGGGGCGGGGTCTAGGCGGAGGCGAGGGCGTCGGCGCCGCCGACGATCTCGCTGATCTCCTGGGTGATCTCGGCCTGGCGGGCCGCATTGGCCTGCCGGGTGAGGGAGCGGATGAGGTCCTCAGCATTGTCGGTCGCGGACTTCATCGCACGACGGCGGGCGGCGTGTTCGGATGCGGCGGACATGAGCAGCGCGGTGTAGACCGCGTGGTCGATGTAGCGAGGCAGCAGGGCATCGAGCACGGTGTCTGCGCCAGGCTCGAACTCGTAGAGCGGGAAGGGCAGGGACTCCCCCGACTTCGTCTCCACGACCTCGTCGACGATCTCGAGCGGCAGCACGCGGCGCACGCGCACCTGCTGCACGGCCATGTTGACGAAGTGGGTGTAGACGATGTGGATCTCGTCGATGCCACCCTCAGACTCGGGCGTGAGGAATGCCTGCAGGAGATCGTCGCCGATCTTGCGCGCGTCGGCGTACGTCGGCTGGTCGGTGAAGCCGGTGTACTGCCCGCCCATCGGGATCCCGCGGAAGCGGTACCACGCGACGCCCTTGCGGCCGACGACGTAGGGAGTCACGTCAAGGCCCTGCTCATTGAGCAGGCGGGTGAGCGCCGCCGCCTCGCGGATGGCGTTTGCGGAGTACGCGCCGGCGAGTCCGCGGTCGGCGGTGATGACGAGCACCGCAGCCCGATCGCGGACCTCGGGAGCCCGGACGAGCGGATGGTTGCCGATGTCGCTGGCGTGGCTCGCCGCCGCGGAGACGGCCTGGGTGAGCTGGATGAGGTACGGCGTCGAGGCCTCGAGGCGCTGCTGCGCCTTGACGATCCGCGACGACGCGATCAGCTCCATGGCCTTGGTGATCTTCTTCGTCGCCTGGACGGAGCGAATCCGCCGGCGGAAGACCCTCAGCTGCGCACCCATGACCTATCTCCCTGACCTGTGCCTAGGCCCGTCGCGTCCGCGTGATCTGCGTCGGGTCGATGTCTTCCTCGGCCATGGCAGCCACCGGCTCGTCCTTGATGAGCATCTCGCCGGAGTGCGTGGTGAACTGACGCTTGAAGGCGTTGATCGCCGAGGTCAGCGTCGTGACGGTGTCGTCGGAGAGGTCCGAGGTCTGACGGATCGTCTCGAAGATCCCCGGCTGCTCGCGCTGGATGTAGTCGAGGAACTCCGCATCGAATCGACGGATGTCCTCGACCGGGACATCATCGAGCTGACCCGTCGTGCCGGACCACACCGACACGACCTCGCGCTCCATCGGCTGCGGCTGGTACTGCGGCTGCTTGAGCAGCTCGACCAGGCGAGTGCCGCGGGCGAGCTGGGCCTTGGAGGCGGAGTCGAGATCCGAACCGAAGGCGGCGAAGGCCTCAAGCTCGCGGAACTGCGCGAGATTGAGGCGCAGGCTGCCGGCGACCTTCTTCATGGCCTTGGGCTGGGCGGAGCCACCGACGCGCGACACCGAGATGCCGACGTTGATGGCGGGTCGCACGCCCGAGTTGAACAGGTCGGACTCGAGGAAGCACTGGCCGTCGGTGATGGAGATGACGTTGGTCGGGATGTACGCCGACACGTCGTTGGCCTTGGTCTCGATGATGGGCAGTCCGGTCATCGAGCCCCCGCCGAGCTCGTCACTGAGCTTGGCGCAGCGCTCGAGCAGGCGGGAGTGCAGGTAAAAGACGTCGCCCGGGTAGGCCTCGCGACCCGGCGGGCGGCGTAGCAAGAGCGACACGGCGCGGTAGGCCTCGGCCTGCTTCGACAGGTCGTCGAAGACGATGAGGACGTGCTTGCCCTGATACATCCAGTGCTGCCCGATGGCCGAGCCGGTGTAGGGGGCGAGGTACTTGAAGCCGGCAGGATCGGAGGCGGGGGCCGCGACGATGGTCGTGTAGTCCATCGCGCCGTACTCCTCGAGTGCGCCCTTGACGGAGGCGATCGTGGAGCCCTTCTGGCCGATAGCGACGTAGATACAGCGGACCTGCTTCTTGGGATCCCCCGACTCCCAGTTGGAGCGCTGGTTGATGATCGTGTCGAGGCAGACGGCGGTCTTGCCGGTCTGGCGGTCGCCGATGATGAGCTGACGCTGCCCGCGGCCGATGGCGGTCATGGCGTCGATGGCCTTGATGCCGGTCTGCATCGGCTCCTTGACGGGCTGGCGCTGGACGACGGTGGGTGCCTGGACCTCGAGGGCGCGGCGCGTCTCCGCCGCGATCGGTCCCTTGCCGTCGATCGGGTTGCCCAGAGGGTCGACCACGCGACCGAGGTAGGCATCACCGACGGGCACAGAGAGGACCTCGCCCGTGCGGCGCACCGGCTGGCCTTCCTCGATCTTGGAGCCGTCACCGAGGAGGACGACGCCGATCTCGCGCACATCGAGGTTGAGGGCCACGCCGAGCAGGCCGCCCTCGAACTCGAGGAGCTCATTGGTCATCGCCGAGTGCAAACCCTCGACGCGAGCGATCCCGTCACCCGTCTCGATCACTCGGCCGACTTCCTCGCGGGCCGTGGTGGGCGAGTACGACTGGACGTTCCGCTCGATCGCGCTCCGGATCTCGTCCGGCCGGATCGTCAGCTCCGTCATGGTGCCTGCTCTCCTTCTTCGGTCGCCCTCGGCGACGTGGTTCGTGCTGTCGTTGTGCTGTCTGATTAACCCAGCATCGAACGCCGGGCTTGTTCGAGTCGTGCCGCCACCGTGCCGTCGATCACCTCGTCGCCCACGGTCACGTGGACTCCCCCGAGCACGGCCGGATCGACGGCGACGTTGAGGCGAACCTGCCGGCCCTTAAGCGCGCTGAGCGCGGATGCGAGTCGACGCTCTTGGTCGGCGTCGAGAGGCTGCGCCACGCGCACCTCGGCCACAATCCGCTGGCGCTGCCGAGCTGCCGCCTCCGCCAGGTCGTCGACTACCGAGTCGATCCGGCGACCGTGGAGGTGGCCCACGGCATAGCCCAGGACGAGCCGGGTAGTCGCGGTCGACCGGTCCCTGAGCAGATCCTCGACGATGGCAGCCTTGGCCGCGGACGAGAGTGCCGGCGCGGTGAGCGCCATCTGGAGTTCGGGCGAGGAATCGACCGCCCGCCCGAAGCGGAAGATCTCGTCCTCGGTGGCATCGAGATCGCCGTTGTCGTCAGCCACCATGAACGCCGCCTGGTCCGCCAACGCCTCAATGCCCAGCAGGAGGTCACCATCCGAGGACCAGCGACGACGGACCGCCTCCTGCACGGTGCGCAGGGCGAGAGGACTGATCCGCGAGGACAGCAGGGACGCGGCGAGCTCAGAGCGCGAGTCGGCCGATTGACCAGAGTCGGCGAGGGCCGTGCGCAGTGTCTTCTCGCGATCCAGGAGATCGGCGACGGAGAAGAGCTCGGCGGGCAGAGCCGCAAGCCCCTCCGCACTGCGCTGGCCGTCGAGCCAGTCGGAGAGGTCCGACAGGCTGCTACGACTCGCACCCCACATCAGGCACCAGCTCCCCGCTGCGCGACCTGGGACTCCAGGTCAGCCAGGAAGGAGTCCACGGTGGCCTTGACGCGGGCATCATCGGTGAGGGTCTGACCCACGACCTTGCCCGCGAGGGCCACCGCCACCTCGCCCACCTGACGGGTGAGCTGCGACGTTGCCTGCGCGCGCTCAGCCGCCAGTTGCGCCTCAGCCTGGGCGGTGACCGCCGCGGCGGCAGCACGCGCCTCGACGCGCGCCTCCTCCACGATCGCGGCCCGATCCGCCTGGGCCTGGGTGCGGATGGCCGCCGCCTCTTCGCGAGCCGAGGCCAGGGCGGCGCGGTACTCCTCGAGGGCGCGCTGGGCCTCGGCCTGGGCCTCCTCGGCCTTGCGAAGGCCACCTTCGATGGCCTCCGACCGGGCCGCGAGAGCGTCCTTGATCTTGGGCAGCGCGACCTTGGCGAGGACACCGAAGACGATGAAGAACGCCAGCAGGCCGACGACAAGCTCGTCGATCGGCACCGCGAGGACGCTCGGCATCGGCTCGTTCTCTCCGCCGGCAGCCATGAGCTGGCCCGTGAGGAAGTTCGACACGGTCTAGCCGATCAGGTGCCGTAGACGAACGGGACGACGAAGCCGATGAGGGCCAGCGCCTCGGCGAGTGCGAAGCCGAGGAGCATGTTCTGGCGGATGACGCCGTAGGCCTCGGGCTGGCGGGCGATGGCCTGGACGCCCTGGCCGAAGATGATGCCGATACCGACGCCGGGGCCGATGGCTGCGAGGCCGTAGCCGACGGAGCCGATGGAGCCGGAGAGCTCAGCGAGCAATGACATGTCTGTTCCTTCGTGTCCGGGCCGGCAGTCTGGTCTGCCGGTCTGGGGGTCTATTCGGTTGTGTTCGTGCCGTGGTGCGTGGAGCCCGTCGTGCGCAATCAGTGCTCCGCGTGGAGCGCTCCGCTGATGTAAACCGCCGTCAGCAGGGTGAAGATGTAGGCCTGGAGAGCCTGGATGAGGAGCTCGAAGGCAGTAAGGGCCACCGCCATCGTGAAGGAGGCAACCGACCCGAGCAGGCCGACCACCGTGAGGGTCAGAAGGTAGTACGCCGCGATGCTGAACGTCGCGATCAGCAGGTGCCCAGCGAACATGTTGGCAAAGAGACGCACGGCGTGAGTGAACGGCCGCACGATGATGTTGGAGATGAACTCGATGGGCGAGAGCAGGATGTACATCGGCTTGGGCACGCCCGGAGGGAAGAGCATCCCCTTGAAGAAGCCGCCGAACCCCTGCCGGTAGATCCCCAGGGGCACCCACGTGAAGTAGACGATGAGCGCGAAGGCCACGGGGATGGCGAAGACACTAGTGACAGGGAACTGGGCGAAGGGAATGATGCCCAGGACGTTGAATGTCCACACCAGGA
Organism: Actinomycetota bacterium; assembly: GCA_016870425.1. Taxonomy (GTDB): domain Bacteria; phylum Actinomycetota; class Actinomycetes; order S36-B12; family S36-B12; genus Mxb001. Next base: position 6,577 of record VGBQ01000105.1, read on the forward strand.
AGAAGAACGAGAAGAGGAACGGGACAAACTTGTCGCCCTCTTTGCCGATCACGTCCCGTGCGATGCCGTCACGAATGAAGAGGTAGCCGGTCTCACCGAGGTTCTGGGCACCCTTGGGCACCATCTGCGGCTTGCGGAAGGCATAGAGGAAAAATGCGAGGACGGCGACCACCGCGATGGCGACGAGGATCGTGACCTTGTTGATGCCGACCGTCGTACCGAGGAAGTTCCAGCTCACCAGGTCGTCGAAGAAGAAGATCTCCGAGCCTGCGGCGGGGAATCCGCACGGGTTGGCGGCATTCTCGAACTTGCACTCGAGACTGCCGGCAGCGACAAGACTCATCGGGTGCCCCGTCGGTGGCCACGCAGGATGCGGGATGCGCGGTCTGGCACTGCCTGGTCCTTCCCCGGCGTTGTCGCCTCGAGGCGTCGGTGGATGAGGTAGAGCGATAGGAACATACCGATGAGTGCACCCGCGCCGATCAGGAGGGGTGCCCGGCCCAGCCACAGGGAGAGCAGCCACCCCAGACCCGCGTAGAGCAGGATGCCGGTGAGCAGGTGGCTCATGATGATCCAGCCCGTATTAGCACTGGTCCACCCCTCGCGATGGACCGCCTCATCGGTCACACGAGTACCCAGGAGCCTCATATCTGGGGCCTCTCCTGCTGCGGGTCGACGTAGAGCACCTTGGTGCGAGCGAAGATCCACACCTCGGCCACGGTCCACGCCAGGGTGCAGGCGACGATCGTCAGGGCGAAGACCTTCGTGTCGAACGCCGTCGTGCCCTGGAAGAGGATGATGAAGATGAACAGCACGCCGATCTTGAGCAGGTAGACCATGAGGGCCACCGACATGGCCATCTGAGGGTTCGTGCGGAGCACCGCCCCGACGACCACCTGTCCCACGGTGAAGAACGCCACGACGATCGCCGTCCCGATAGCAGCTCCCAGAAGGGCCTTGCCCGGGTCCGACGCGACGAGCGCCCCGATGATGGCGGCAACGACACCCACGGCCACGGTCACGGGGATGGAGACCCGCAGGACCAGGCGGTCAATGGACGGCATGCACCCCTCCCGGTGACGTCTGCCTCCACGCTATCGACTCCCTGCCGGGGCGCATCCGCGGGTGCCTGTCCGCGGTCGAGACACCTAGCCGAGAGTGCCTGTGCGCGCGCCCTCCCCGGGCGAGGCGGCTCGACTGCTGTCGGGTCGCAGGGCGGCGAAGACCACGGCGAGCGAACCCGCGATGAGCAGGAGCAGGGCGTAGGCCACGGGGATGAAGGCCATCGCCACCGCGGCACCGGCGACGACGGCCGTCCAGGCGTACATCAAGGCGACTGTCCGGCGCTGCGAGTGGCCCATCTCCAGCAGGCGGTGGTGCAGATGCTGCTTGTCGGGCGCGAAGGGGGATCGACCCTTGCGCGTGCGCCGGAGTACGGCGAGTCCGAGATCGAGCAGGGGCAGCACGAGGACAGCGAGCGGGAGCAGGATCGGCAGAAGCGCGGGCAGCAAGGTGCCGCCTTCGATCGCCGCCGGATCGATCTGTCCCGACAGGGTGATGATGCTCGCTGCCAGGAGGAAGCCGAGCAGCATGGACCCGGTGTCTCCCATGAAGATGCGCGCGGGAAAGACGTTGTAGGGCAGGAATCCCACGCACATCCCCACCAGGAGCGCGGACACGAGCGTGGCCATGGTCGCTCGCTCGAAGCCGATCTCCACCGAGAGCAGGTAGGAGTAGGCGAAGAACGCCAGGGCGGCGACGGCCACGATCCCCGCCGCGAGACCGTCGAGTCCATCCACCATGTTGATGGCATTGATGCAGACGAGTACGACGAGCACGGTGAGGAGCACGCTCGTGACCGGATCCAGGACGAGGGTGCCCCCGACGGGCAGCCACACTATGGAGATGCCTTGCAGCGCCATCACCGCAGCCGCGAGCACCTGCCCGGCGAGCTTGGTCGGAGCTGCCAGGCCCCACCGGTCGTCGATCATGCCCAGGACCACGATGATCGCCGCGCCGCTGAGCAGCGCCAGTGTCGGACTATCGACCACGTCGAAGACCGACCCCATCTGCGGGAGCTTGCTCGCGAGAAGCAGACCGGCGCACAGCCCGGCGAGCATCGCCAGACCGCCCAGGCGAGGTGTCGGCTCGTCGTGCACATCGCGGTCTCGCACCTCTGCCATGGCACCCCACCGCAGCGCGAGCGCGCGGGCCAGCGGCGTGACCAGGTAGGTCACGGCGGCGGCCGCGACCAGGCAGAGGAGATACTCGCGCACGGCGACCTAGACGCCGACCGGTGCCTGCGCGTAAGCGGGGTATCGGCGTACCAGCGCCTCCACCTCGTCGGCGACCTCCGCCGCCCCGCTAGGGTCGGTGACCGCCCGGGCGATCAGGCGGCCGATCTCGGCCATCTCCGGCTCCCCCATGCCCTGGGTGGTGACCGACGGAGTGCCCACGCGAATCCCCGAGGCGACGGCGGGCGGCTGCGGATCGTAGGGGATGGCGTTCTTGTTGAGGGTGATGCGGGCCGCATCGCATCGGGCCTCGGCGTCGGCTCCTGTGACGCCCACGCCGCGCAGGTCGATGAGCGCGAGGTGTGTGTCAGTGCCACCACTGACCGGGCGCATGCCCTCGGCAGCCAGCGAGGCGGTGAGT
>VGBQ01000106.1 GCA_016870425.1 Actinomycetota bacterium
CTCGTGACCGGCGCGGTGCACGATCCGCGCGTGCTCGTGCACGAGCCGGCCAAGTGGGTGGCTGCGCTGCGCCACTCCGATCCCGAACACGGTGACCGCCCATCGGTGACCGATCGCGGAAGCGTGGTCTTCCGCGTCGAGACCGGCGAGGGATCGCACGGCGGGCAGGCGGGGAGGTACGCCGCCCTGTCCTACGACGCGGAGGCTGTGGCCTGGGCGCTCACGGCGCTCGGGGTCCAGGGGTGACGTCGCTCACGGCGCAACGCCATCCATCCCGCCGCTAGACAATTGCGTACCGTCCAGCGGTACGCATCTGACCAGGGCGATCGCATGCCCCTGCCTCCCCGAGACGTCTCGGCGCACTCAGGGCCCATGCAGGGCGGATCCGGCGTAGCCTCGCGGCATGTCCACTCGCCGCGCGTGCCTCGCCCTGCTCGCCGCTGCCGCACTCGGCACCAGCCTCGCCCTCACGGCGAGGGCAGAGTAGGCAACGTGTCGACAGCCCGAGCCTTTGTCGTGGCGCTGCGCCCACGGCAGTGGGCCAAGAATCTCCTCGTCGTCGTGGCCCCGCTGGGTGCGGCGCGCCTCTTCGAGGTGCCGGTGCTCATCGCGACGGCACTCGCCTTCGTGGCCTTCTGCCTCGTGGCGAGCGCGACGTACCTCGTCAATGACGTCGTCGATCGCGATCGTGATCGCGCACATCCCACCAAGTCGACCCGGCCCGTCGCCTCCGGTGCCCTCTCGCCGCGGGCCGCGATCATCGGTGCAGTGGTGCTCGCGATCGCGGGTCTGGCCATCGCCTTCGCCACGAGCATTCCCCTGGGCTGGGTCATCGTCGCCTACCTGCTCGTGACCGTCGCCTACTCGCTCTTCCTCAAGCACGCCCCGGTGCTGGAGTTGGCGCTGCTCGCGCTGGGCTTCCTGCTGCGCGCGGTCGCGGGCGGTGCCGCGTCGGACATCCCGCTGTCGGAATGGTTCTTGCTGGTCGCGGGCTTCGGCTCGCTCTTCATGGCTGCCGGCAAGCGCTATGCCGAGCTGGTGCGCGTGGGCGAGTCGACGGGTGAGGCCGTCCCGGTGCGGGGCAGCCTCGCGGGTTATAGCCCGACGTACCTGCGCTTCGTCTGGACCGTGTCGGCGGGCATCACCGTGACGACCTACTGCCTGTGGGCCGTGGAGGTGGGAGGGGGGACCTCGATCCCCTGGGCGATGCTGAGCATCATCCCCTTCGCGCTGGGCATCCTGCGGTACGCCGTCGATGTCGATGCGGGGCGCGGGGAGTCCCCCGAGGAGGCCGTGCTCGCCGACTACTCACTGGCGGTCTTCGCGCTCGCCTGGGCCGTGCTCTTCGGGCTCGGGGCGCTGGGGGTCGGCTAGGCATGCTCACCGGATGGGGCCGCACGAGCCCGACCGCTGCCACGCTGTGCGCGGTCCACGATGAGGCCGACGTGGTCGATGCGGTCGGCGCGGCCACGCCGGAGCGGGGGATCCTCGCGCGGGGGCTGGGCAGGTCCTATGGGGACAGTGCGCAGGACGCGGGCGGGATCGTGCTCGACATGACGACGATGTCCGGCTTCACGCGCGATGGCTCGACGCTGCGCGCCCAGGCGGGGGCGAGTCTCGACGATGTGCTGCGCGCCATCGTGCCCGAGGGCTACTTCGTGCCGGTCACTCCCGGCACGCGCTTCGTCACCGTGGGGGGCGCCACCGCCGCCGACATCCACGGCAAGAACCACCACGTCGAGGGGTCTTTCGGCGCCCATGTGCGCCGCATGCGCGTGGTCACCGGCACGGGTGAGGTCGTGGAGTGCGCGCCGGGCAGCGATGCCTTCGCCGCCACGGTGGGCGGCATGGGGCTCACGGGTGTGATCACCGAGGCGCAGGTCGACCTGCTGCCCATCGCCACCTCCCGGATGCGCGTGGACACCGAGAGGCACGCCGACCTCGACGCACTCATGGCGGCGATGACGCAGGGCGATCACCAGTACCGCTACAGCGTGGCGTGGGTGGACAGCCTCTCGCCCGCGGGGCGCGGTGTGCTCACGCGCGGGGATCACGCGAGCCTGGCGGACCTGCCCGCGGGCACCGACGATCCGCTCGCCTATGACCCTCGCCCGCGGCTCGGTGCCCCGCCGTGGATGCCGTCGGGTGCGCTCAATCGCGCGAGCACCCGGGCCTTCAACGAGGCATGGTTCCGCCGCGCACCGCGTGAGCGTCGCGGGGAGATCACGTCGATCCCGGCGTTCTTCCATCCGCTCGACGGTGTCCGGCACTGGAACCGCGTCTATGGCCCCCGTGGTTTCCTGCAGTACCAGTTCGTCGTACCCGATGACGCAAGCGCGCTCGTCGGCCTCGCCCTGCAGCGCCTGCGCGAGGCGGGTGCACCCAGCTTCCTCACCGTGCTCAAGCGATTCGGCCCGGGCCATGACGCGCCGCTGTCCTTCCCGATGCAGGGGTGGACCCTCGCCGCCGACATCCCCGCGCGGATCCCGGCGTTGCGCGATGTGCTCGACGCCCTCGACGGCGAGGTCATTGCGGCGGGTGGCCGGCACTATCTGGCCAAGGACTCGCGCATGTCCGCGCAGACGCTCTCGGCCGGCTATCCGCAGCTCGCGCGATGGCGGGCCATGCGCGATGCCCTCGATCCGCGTGGCGTCTTCGCCTCCGACCAGGCCAGGCGCCTGGGCTTGACCCTAGGGTCAGCACCGTGATCAACGCGGTGGGGCAGGCGCAGTCGGTGCTCGTGCTGGGAGGCGGCAGTGAGATCGCCGGGGCCATCCTGCGGGCGCTGCCTGCCGCGCGACTGCAGCGCGTCGTGCTCGCCGGGCGTCGCTCATCGGTCATGGAGGAGCGCGCAGCGGAGCTCCGCGGCCGCGGCATCGCGGATGTCGAGACCGTCGACTTCGACGCGCGCGACACCGCGTCCCACGGCGCGATCATCGATGCGGCGTTCGATGCGGGGGATATCGACATCGTCCTGCTCGCCTTCGGCGTGCTGGGCGACCAGGAGGCGCTGGAGTCCGATCCCGCCGCAGCGGTCGACCTCGTCACGGCCAACTACGTCGGCGCGGTGAGCGTGGGCCTGCACGTGGCGCGCCGGCTGCGCCAGCAGGGCCACGGTCGGCTCGTGGTGCTCTCGAGCGTGGCGGGTGATCGCGCGCGGCGCGCCAACTACATCTACGGCTCATCCAAGGCCGGGCTTGATGCCTTCGCCCAGGGCCTGGGCGATGCGCTCGCCGGCAGCGGCGCAAGCGTGCTCGTGGTGCGCCCAGGTTTTGTGCGCACCACGATGACGCAGGGGATGTCCGAGGCACCCTTCGCGACTGATGCCGACGCGGTCGCGGCGATCGTCGTGGCGGCGCTGGCCAAGGGCCGGGAGACGGTCTACGCCCCCGCAGTCCTGCGCCCGGTGATGGCCGCCATCAAGGCACTGCCCCGGGGAGTGTTCCGCCGGCTTCCCGGCTGAGCACCCCCCGAGGCAGCGACGGCTAGAGGGCCTTGAGTGCTGTCAGGTGATAGCGCTGGATCGCCAGGAGCGCCAGCGTCTCGATGGTGGCGATCTGGGGCTCGGAGAAGACCCAGTTCTTCTGCTTCGGCACGAACTTGTTGGCCTCGACCTCGATGATCGCGGCACCGTTGTACATCCAGATGGAGATCTCGTCGGCCGACTCACGGGTCGGCTGCGCGCCCGGCGTCGGCTCGACGTACTTGACGTCCTCGTTGATGATCAGCTGCTCCTGGCCGTACATCCCCGGCTGGGTGAAGACGGAGATCTCGACCGTCGCGGTGCCGATCTTGGTGCCGGAGCCGTCCTTGATGTCATGGGTGTGCGTGCCGGCGCAGGAGTTGGCGGCGTTGACCAGGCCCTGCCAGGCGAACTCCGCCGTCTGCACGTCGGCGTACTGGTAGACGAACTGGGCGACATCGAGGAAGTGGTCGGCCTTGTTCTGCTTGAACTCCATGGCCATGGCGGAGAACGCCGAGGACTTCTCGCCCTTGACGGGCTTGCCCTTGGTGTAGCACTCCACGGGGCGGGCGCCCTTCATGTTGACCGTGGTCTCGTAGCCGTCGATGGTGCCGAGCCAGCGGGGGTGCCAGGACTTCTTGATGAGGACCTGCTTCATGCCCTGCTCATTGAGGGCGACGTACTCCTTCTCGGCCGCCTGGGCCGGGACGGAGATGGCGAGGGTGGCGAGGGCCGCGGCTGAGGCGGCGGCGAGGAGTCTGCGCATTCCCCGACGCTAGCGGCTCGTGCCCGGCCGCGCGACTATTCCTGGCTTTCGTCGTCCTGCTTCTTGTCGTCGCCGTCCTCGGGGGCGTGGATATTGGTGTAGCAGGTGACGGTCTGGCCCAGGAGGTCCTGGGTGTCCTCGTCCGGGGTGGCCATGGGCACGTCGGTCACCTGGGCGGCGAACTCATCGGCCGCGGCGAGGTCCTTCAGATCAAGTCCGGTGCCGGTCCACTGGGCGAGGACGGCGAGCCCGGGTCCCTCAACGAAGCCGAGAATCGCGTGGCTGCCGTCGTCGTCGGTGCGCACGTCGACGACCTGGCTCAGGGTGTAGTCGGGCTTGAGCACGGCCTCGATCGCCGCCACCGACTCCGGCGCCGCGGAGTCGCACAGCACGGCCAGGATCGTCTCGGGCTCGCTCGCCGAGGGGCTGGGAGAGGCCGGCGTACTCGGGGACGCGGGCGCGCTGGACGAGGCGGGGGCGCTCGGCGACGCACTGGGGGCCGCGGAACTGCTGGCGACCTCCTGCGTGCCGCCCGAGCAGGCACTGAGCACGAGCAGGCAGGCGGGGGCGAGGGCGAGGAGTGCGCGCTTCATGCCTCGAGGGTACGTCGCACCCCCGCGCGACGCTCTCCCCGTGATCTCGCCGTCACCTGCTTCCCAGCCAGTTCCCAGTCCCGCCCCTGGCGTCACCGGCGACTGCCCGGTCACACTCGATGCATGAGCGCACGCCGGATCCTCGCCCTCGCGGCGGCCGTGATCGCGCTCGTCACCGTCTCCGCGATCCCGGCCCAGGCCAGCGAGTCAGGCCTGCGGGAGCGCACCCATGCGCGGATCGTCGTGATCCTCGATGATGCGGTCAACTCCGGCCTGTACTCCGTGGCGCAGGAAAACTACGTCTCCAGCGCGCTCCTGCCGGTCTACGTCGATCCCAAGGACCTCTCGCGCAAGACCGAGGAGCGCACCCTCGAGGGCTTCTGGGAGATCATCACCACCGACACCGGTGTGACCGAGTCGCAGGCCAAGGCGCGCCTGGCCAATGGCGCCACGCTGCTGCGCATCACCGGGGACTCCTCCGATGTGGTGCAGGAGCGGCTCTACCGCTGGCTGGCCAAGCCGGTCCTGGCGGCGTTCCTCCAGGGGCAGATCACGGCGAGTGAGTCGGCCGGCCTGCGCGATGACATCGCGCGCGCCGTGGATCGGCTCATGCGCCAGCCCGGCGGCTCCGACGGCAAGGTGACCGTCTCGCCCCGACGCATATAGACGTCCCACCCCGACCCGATAGGGTCCTCCCAGCTGCTCGTGGTGGCCGTGTGCGGTAGGGCGCACTGATCCCGACCATCTCGAGCTCCGGCCCCCGGCGCCTCCAGAATGGAGTGAGGCATCGGGGGCCGTTTGTTTCATCTACTCTCATCCCATGGCCCTGCTTGTCGTCGACGATGATCCGTCGCTGCGACAGGTGCTCGAGCGCGTGCTCGCCTTCGAGGGCTATGACGTTGAGACCGTGCCCACCGGCTATGACGCGCTCGAGCGCATGCAGGTGCCCGAGCGGGGCGCGGCGACGATCGATCTCATCGTGCTCGACCTCGGACTGCCCGATATCGACGGTCTCGATGTCGCGCGGCGGCTGCGCGCCGACGGCCAGACCCTGCCGATCCTGGTGCTCACCGCGCGCGGTGACGTCGGCGACCGCGTCGCGGGCCTGGACGCCGGCGCCGATGACTACCTGCCCAAGCCCTTCGACATCACCGAGCTCATCGCCCGCGTGCGGGCCCTGCTGCGCCGGGCCGGTCACTCCGAGGGCTCGGACGTCTACACCCTCGGCGACCTCACCCTCGACGTCGCCCGCCGCCGGGTCACCCGCGACGGCGACGAGCTCACGCTCACCAAGACCGAGTTCGCCCTCCTGCAGGTGCTGCTGGCCGCTGACGGCGCGGTGGTCGAGCGCTCGGACCTCATGACGGAGGTGTGGGGCTTCTCCTCCCCGACGCTGGACTCCAATCTCGACACCTATGTGTCCTATGTGCGTCGCAAGACCGAGGTGGGCGGTCGCGCGCGCCTGGTGCACACCGTGCGCGGCGTCGGCTTCGTCGCGCGCACGGAGTAGGCACCCGCCATGCGCTCACTGCGCACCACGGTCGCGCTCATCGTCGCCGTCGCCGTCGCGCTCTCGGTCGTCGGTCTCGCCGTCGGCGTGTGGTTCCTCACTCGCAGTGCGCTCCTGGGCAGCGTCGATTCCTCACTGCAGTCGCGACTGGAGGCCGGCATCCTGCTCGACCCCGGCGAGGCCGAGGATGCTCCGCCCATCGTCCGCCCGCCCATCTCGGGGCAGCCCACGGTGCTCGTCGACGCTGTGCTCGCCGACGGTGAGGTCTTCGAGGTCGACCGGGAGTCCTTCGACCTGCCGGCCGACCCGGAGGACATCCGCATCGCGGAGTCGCCCCCGGGCACGCAGGCGTATTCGACGCGCGTCGCCCCCAACGGCGAGCGCGTGCGGGTGCTCACCGTGGCGGTGGTCGAGGGCGCGGCGGCGCGCGCAGTCCGCTCGCTGGAGGAGACCAACACGATCCTGGTCGGCCTGGCCTCGATCCTCGCGGTCGTCGGCCTGGCGGCCGTGGGTGTCGGCGCCGGCATCGGGGTGCTCGCCGTACGCCGCTCCACCATCCCGCTGGAGGAGGTCGCCGACGCCATGCGCGCGCTGTCGCGCGGGGAGTCCGGTGACTCGCCCGAGGCGCGCCCGGGATCACCGCGCGAGGTGGTCGACGTGGTCGAGGCGACAACCGCGCTGCAGCAGTCGCTGCGCCGCTCGCAGGAGCAGCAGGAGCAACTCGTGCAGGACGCCGGCCACGAGCTGCGCACGCCGCTCGCGGCACTGCGCGCCAATGTGCAGTTCGCGGCGCGCACCGCGACCGATGCCACTACCCAGGAGTCGCTCACCGCGGCCCAGGCCGAGCTCGACGAGCTCGGGCGCCTGGTCGAGGAGTTGCTCGCGCTCGCCGCGCGCGATGAGCCGATGCGCGAGGTGGTGGAGCTTGATATCCGCGGTGCGGTGACGGCCGCCGCCGAGCGGCTCACGCGACGCACCCAGCGCGTGGTCGATGTGGAGGTCCCCCGCGAGCCGGTGCTGATGCGCGTCGACCCCGTCGGGCTGGCCGAGATCGTCGGCAACCTGCTCGACAACGCCGCGAAGTTTGCGCCCGCCCCCGCACCGATCGTCGCCGAGGTGCGCGCGACCCGCGACGAGGCAGTCATCGAGGTGCGCGACGGCGGCCCGGGTATCCCCGAGAGCGAGCGCGCCACGGTCTTCGACCGCTTCCACCGGACCCCCGACGCCCGCGCGATCCCCGGCTCGGGGCTGGGGCTGTCGATCGTTGCGTCTGCGGTGGCCGACGCCCGGGGGACGGTCACGCTCGGGGATGCCCCCGAGGGCGGTCTCCTCGTGCGCGTGACCCTGCCGCGCTAGGCCCTACCGTCCGCGTGGACCCCGCTCACTTTGGGCAGGCGGTGGAGACTCGTGCGAGTGATGTCGTCGTCGTGCCGGGCATCAGGTAGACGACCCCGACCCAGCAGTCGCGGAAGCCCGGTTCGGGGCTCCCCGGCAGCACTCGGACCACCGACTCGGGTGTGCGCGAATTCAACGGCAGATACGCGCTGCGCGCGCCCTTTGGCCCGTACTGCGCGGCGAGTAGGCCCTCTTCCCCGATCGTGTTGTATCGCCAGGCGAGGCCGGGGATGGTGAGGGCCGCCACCATGCCCTCTCCCGTCCGGGTCAGTGACGCGCCCGTGAGCGGCTTGAAGTCGCCGGCGAAGCGAGGCGCAGAGACCGTCCAGTTGCTGGCGGACTTGCCGATGACCGCGCGCACGCGGAATTGGTAGACCCTGCCGTTGAAGAGACGCAGATCGTCACCGACCTGGACGGCGGCGGTGTTGTTGTAGACGGTCGGCAGGGTGGTCCACGCCAGCCAGTTGCTGTGATTCCTGTCCTTGACGCGCAGTGCGAGTTGGTAGGTGACGTCGGAACCGCTGACGGGCAGCCAGGCGACCGTGGCATTCCACTTCTCCAGGAAGATGCTTTGGATGGTGGCGGGTGCGTCCGGGCGCGCGCCCACCGTGAACCGGACCCAGGGCGTCCATGCGCTCTCGCCGAAGGCTCCGGCGGCGCGCATTGAAAGTTCGTAAAAGCCGGGGTCCACCGGCGATCGCGGAGAGTACGACGTCTGCGTGCCGGAGATGACCTCCTTTGGCCGGTCGGCCTGTCCCGGCACGCGCCACCGCAACTCGTAGGCCATGAGGGGATCGTTGCCATCGAACTCGGATGGCTTCCAATTCACCGTGAAGCTCGAGTTGCCTGGATCGACGGTGACGTCGCGGGGTGGTGAGGGGGGCAGGGTCACCGGGCAGTCGTAGGGCCAGTCCAGCCCGCGGTCGAAGACAATTGCGCCGAAGCCCGGCGCGTTATCGCAGTTGACGTAGGTGTCCTTGATGCCATCCTCGGAGTCGAGGATGTCAGCGCCGGGGCCGCCGATGATGCTGTCGGGGTCCTCACCACCCGTGAGGTCGTCATTGCCGGGACCGCCACCGAGCGAGTCGGGGCCTTCCTCGCCGTCGATGGAGTCATTGCCTGCATCGCCGGTGATCCTGTCCGCACCCGCGCCGCCGAAGAGGTCATCGTCTCCGCCGCCGCCGGATATCGTGTCGGCGGCCGCGCCACCTTGCACGTAGTCCGGTCCGCTACCACCGGTGAACTCCAGCACGGCGGGTGTCGTGCTAGCGCCAACAGCCGTGGTGGTGGCCACGCTCGCGGCCGCGAAGTCGACGATGACGCGCGGGCTCGGTGGCACGACGCTCCATCCGCAGGACAGGTCCTTCGTCGGATCTCCGCCCGCGACCCCCACGACACAGTTATGAGTCGCGCACCA
>VGBQ01000107.1 GCA_016870425.1 Actinomycetota bacterium
CCAGCAGGTCCCAGTCCGGGGTGACCAGATCGACACCCCGCTCAGGGTGGCCGAAGACCTGCTGGTCGAAGCGGAGCATGCCGTAGCCACCGTCATCAACGACGAGCAGCGTCACGGGCAAGTGCTCCTGCACAAGGGAGGCCAGCTCGCCTAGGGCAAACATCGGACCGCCGTCGCCGCACACCGCCAGCGTGGGCAGTCCGGCTGCAGCGGGGCCGATGGCCGCGGGCAGGGCGTAGCCGAGCGTGCCCCACCCGACCGGGTTCAGCAGCCGCCGCATGCGGGGCTGACGGCCGTGGCTGCTCGTCCAGTAGCCCGGGATGCACATGTCGGTGACGATGGCGCCCTGCGCGGGCCAGGAGTCGATCGCCGAGACGAAGTCAATCGCCGGCAGAGTGCGCTCATCGGCCCGCAGACGCGCCTGCACGCGATCGCGTAGGTCGGCCGGCGCCCAGGTCTGCCGCGCATCGGCGGGCAGCTGACGAAGTAGCGCGTCGATCGCCGCGACCAGATCGGCCCGGACGAGCACGTCCCAGTCGACGGTGCGGCCGATCTCCTCCCCGAGCGATACGGCGGCCCGCCGCGCGGGCAGCGACATCTTCCAGTTCTTGGTGTGCATCGCGTCGAAGCCGCTGCCGATGACGAGCAGCAGGTCCCCACTGCCGATGAGCACGTCCACCTCCGGCTCGTGAGTGGAGGTTTCGATTGCTAGAGGGTGGCCGGCCATCACCCCGCGGCCGGCGTACGTCGAGACGACCGGTGCTCCTAGTCGCTCGGCGAGTGCGCGCACGGCTGTCTCGGCCGTCGCTCCGCTCTGTGCGACTCCACCGCCCGACCAGATGATCACCCTGGCCGACGCGGCAATGAGGTCGGCGAGAGCGCTGATGTCTGCAGCGCCCGGCAAGGGAGCGAGCGGGATCGGCACCGCGGGCAGGGCACCGTCCCATGGAGCATTCAAGATGTCGGACGGGATGCCGACGTACGCCGGTCCGCGCGGTGCGGACAGCGCCAGCGCCATGGCCGCCGCGACAGCGGTGAGCGCCTCCTCGGCCGAAGCGGCGGTGACGGCAGGCCGGCCCAAGGCAGCGAAGGGAGCCGCCTGGTCGGCCATCTCGTGGAGGATCCCGCGCGGCCCGTCGGGGGATCGCAGCGCCGTCGAGACGTCGCTGGAGATGAGCAGGACCGGCACCCCGCTGACCGCGGCCTCGCCAAAGGCCGCGAGGGCGTTGATGGCTCCCGGGCCGGTGGTGGTTAGGGCAACCCCCAGCCGCCCGGTGGCGCGGGCGTAGCCGTCGGCGGCGTAGACGCAGGCCTGCTCATGGCGTACGCCGATGATGCGTACCTGGCCCGGCGCGGCGGCAGAGCCCCCGCTGTCGGGCTGGCCCGGCGCGGCGGCAGAGCCCCCGCTGTCGGGCTGGCCCGGCGCGGCGGCAGAGCCTGCATTCCAGAAGGCCAGGTTGTGCACACCCGGCAGGCCGAAGACGGTGTCGACTCCTTGCTCAGCCAGCATCTCAAGGATCGCCGTGCCTACGGTGCGCTGCTGGCTCACGGACCAACTCTTCCAGACGGTGGCGCGTGCCCCGCGGCGAGGCAGGTGCGTGCCGGCAGGCTCTCGCCGGGTGCGCCACACCGGGTGGGAGGATGCCGCCATGTCCACCTACGTCTCCCGCAACCCCGCCCGATTCGATGATGTCGTCACCGAGGTGCCGCTCGCGACGAGTGCCGATGTGCTAGCCGCCTGCGAGGCCGCCCACGACGCGCAGGCGGCCTGGGCCGCGGTGCCCGCACCCGCTCGCGGTCGCGTCATCGCCCAGGTGGGGCGCCTTTTCGAGGCCAATAAGGAGTCGCTGTCGCGCTTGGTCACGCGCGAGATGGGCAAGGTGTACGCCGAGGCGCTCGGCGACGTACAAGAGGTCATCGACACCTGTGACTTCTTCCTCGGCGAGGGACGCCGGCTCTATGGCCAGACGATCCCCAGCGAGATGCCCGACAAGCAACTCTTCACCTTCCGCGTGCCCGTCGGCACGGCGATGATCATCACGGCCGGCAACTTCCCGGCGGCGGTGCCGTCGTGGTACATCGTGCCCGCGCTCGTCACCGGCAACACCATCGTGTGGAAGCCCGCGGAGCAGACCGCGGCGATCGCTCACGCCATGGCGGAGATCTTCTACGCCGGTGGGGTGCCGCGCGATGTGCTGAAGGTCGTCATCGCTGATGGCCCGGCGACGTACGACGGCCTCGAGGCCGCGCTGCAGAAGCGACTCGTGCAGAAGATCGGCTTCACTGGGTCGACGGAGGTCGGCCGCCGGCTCAGCGAGCTCGCGGGGCGCCACCTGCAGTCGCCATGCTTGGAGCTCGGTGGCAAGAACCCGATGGTCGTCATGCCCGATGCCGACGTCGATCTTGTCGTCGAGGGTGCGCTCTTCGCCGGGTTCGGTACGGCGGGCCAGCGGTGCACGTCGCTAGGCACCCTCTGGGTGCACCGTGACGTCTACGACGCGGTGCGCGCGCGCTATGTGCACGCCGTGGAGAACGCGGTCATCGGGGATCCCTTCGAGAGCGTGCTCTACGGACCGATGATCGACGAGAAGTACCTCCTCACTCACGACAAGCACCTGGGCCTCATCCAGGATCACCAGAGCGTCTATGGCTCCACGGGAGTCGGTCGCATCACCTCGCACAATCCGCGGGCCGGGTTCGTCGGCGACCCCGATGCGGGCTGGTTCGCGCATCCGACAATCGTCGACGGCGTACGCCCGGGTGACACGCTCTACGACACCGAGACCTTCGGCCCCCTCGTCACCATGGGCGTCTTCGACACACTTGACGAGGCCATCGAGCTGGCCAACGGCCACGGCTATGGCCTCTCGAGCGCGATCTACACCTCGGATCCGAAGTCAGTGTGGCGCTTCCGCGAGGGAATCTCCGCGGGCATGATGTCGGTCAACAACTCCACATCCGGCGCCGAGGCGCACCTGCCCTTCGGAGGCAATGGCCTCAGCGGCAATGGCTCGCGGCAAAGCGGCATCTGGGTGCTCGATCAATTCACGCGCTGGCAGTCGATGAACTGGGACTACAGCGGCAAACTGCAGAAGGCCCAGATGGACGTGGCCGAGCTGCCCTTCGATCCCGACTTCCGACTGTGAGCCTCCCCGCCTCCATCGACGTCGTCGTGGTGGGCGGCGGCGTGATGGGTGCATCCGCGGCCTTCCACCTCGCCGAGGCGGGGGCGAGCGTTGTCCTCATCGAGCGTGGCGAACTCTCAGGAGGCTCGACCTCGAAGGCCGCGGGGGGCGTGCGCGCCAACTTCTCCGACGAGCTCAACATCATGCTGGGCAAGCGCTCGCTCGATCTGTTTGCCGACTTCCCACAGCGCCCGGGACAGGAGATAGACCTGCACCGCAGTGGTTATCTCTTCGTGCTCACCCGGCCCGAGGACGTCGAGCTCTTCACCGCGTCGGTCGCCCTGCAGAACTCCCTGGGAGTGGAATCTCGCATGGTCGATGTTGACGAAGCGTGCGCGCTCTCCCCACTGCTCAATCCCGAGGGTGTGCTCGCCGCAGCGTGGTCCCCGCAGGATGGACACTGCACCCCGGAGTCCGTGGTGCTCGGCTATGCCACGGGCGCACGACGTCTCGGAGCGACCGTGCGCACAGGCGTTGCGGTCACGGGCATCTCCTCCTCGGGAGGCGAGATCACAACAGTGCAGACCACCGAGGGAGATATCGCCACCGGCTGCGTCATCGACTGCGCGGGTGCCTGGTCGCCGGAGGTCGCGGCGTACGTCGGCATCGATCTCCCCGTCACGCCGTACAAGCGGGAACTCCTCATCACCGAGCCGCTTGCCGAGCCGTTCGACACGGCGTTCACGATCGACTACGCCACGAGTTTCTACTGGCACCGGGAAGGCCCGGGAATCCTCACGGGCTTCTCACGCAAGGACACCCAGCCCGGATTCGGGATCGAGCGCGACGCGGACTTCCCCGAGCGTCTTGCCGAGCTCGCCGAGCACCGGGCACCGGGACTTCTCGAGCTGGGAGTGCGCAGTGGCTGGGCGGGGCTCTACGAGGTCACCCCTGACCACAATGCGCTCCTGGGGGAGTCACGACAGGTCGCGCGATTCCTGTACGCCACCGGCTTCTCCGGGCACGGTTTCCTTCAGGGGCCGGCCGTGGGCGAGATCCTGCGCGATCTCTATCTCGGACGGGAGCCCTTCATCGACGTGAGCCCGCTGGACGTCGAGCGCTTCGCCAGCGGTGACCTGCGGCCGGAGCGAAACATCGTCTGACCGGCGTCTAGAGTGCGAGGCATGAGCACCGCCGTCTGGGGTCGCGCCGCGAGTGAGAATGCACTGGTGAGCGCCGCCGCCGATCTCTTCGAGGAGGTCGGTCCGAATGCGGTGTCCGTGCGCGCGATCGCTGAGCGCGCGGGCGTCAATCATGGGCTCGTGCACCACTACTTCGGAAGTAAGGCCGGCTTGGTGCAGGCCGTCCTGGAGCGGCTGGCCGATGAGAGTGCCGCCGCCATCCGCGAGCGTGGGGTCGATGCGGTGATCGATCCTGCGGACCTGCGGGTGCGCCGGCATGTCCGCGTGCTCACCCGCGTGGTGCTGGACGATGCAGCACCGGAAGGCTTCCAGGCGCGGTTCCCGATCGTCGCCTACCTGAGCGGACTCGGGCGGGAGACCCTCGGCATGGACGAGGGCACGGCGGCCCTGCGGGCATCCCAGGCGGTGGCCCTCATGGTGGGCTGGCTCATCCTCGAGCCGTGGCTGCTGGCCTCCGCGGGCCTGAGCCCGGACTCCCTCGAGGCTGCGCGCGCGGATCTGCAGCCTGCGCTGATCCGGCTCGCCACCGGCTGACGCTGCGGCGGAGGTGCCGGCGGGTGTCCGGTGACGTGACTCGAGGTGTCGCGTGCGGGCGAATTCGAGCGGAGGCCCCCGGTTTCGGGCGGTGTGAGCTCGAGTTCGAGTTGGCGAGGGTGAATTCGAGCGGAGGCCCCCGGTTTCGGGCGGTGTGAGCTCGAATTGCGCGGGCCGAGTAGCGATGTGACCCGCACTGCGCCGCACCATCGCACCCAGCAACGCAATCGCACCGGGCCGGGCGCCGGTACTGAGCCGAGCGCGCGCCACTCAGCCGCACGGTGGGGGCGTGGGAGCTAGCCGAAGAGGCTGCCGTAGAGCAGCACCCACGGGTAGAACAGGTGCTGGCCGCCATCCCAGATCACGGCGAACACGGTCAACGCTGTCCCGGCGATGATGGCGACGATCGGACCCCAGGACCATCCGGTGGAGATGGGGAGCGGGGTCGCACCTGAGGACACGGGCCGGCCCGATCGGTGACGGCGTGCGCGCCACAGGGCGTAGACAAGTGCACCGACTCCGGCGCTCGACACTTGCGAGCCGATCGCGCCGACGACCATCGGGTTGGTGGAGTAGTAGGCGGCCTCGAGCGGTGGGAAGAACGCCGCCGCACGCCACCCACTCACGATGGCAAAGGCCAGGGGGGTTGCCAGGATGCCCACCACCGCTTGCGCACGGGTCGCCCCACGAGCACGCATGACGGGCCACACGATGAGGCCGGAGAAGAAGACCGGCCCCATGCGCAGGAGGACGAGCGCATCCATGGACAGGGGGTACGCCGGCCCCCATGGCCGCCCGACCAGCGCGGCAAGGAGCAGGTCGATGGCGAGGAAGGTGACCACCGAGATGACGGCGGGCGCGGCGATGCGCCAGGCACGGCCGCTGGACGAGCCGACTGGACCGGACCGAGCCGCCTCCCCGGGCATCGCACCCGCCCCGGACTGCGCCGCCGCGCTCACGTGAACTCCCGGCGCAGGTCGGCCAGGCGCTGGCTCAGCTCCTGGCGGGTCGCGGCGTACGCCGGGTCGTCGGCGAGATTCACCTGCTGCTGCGGATCGGCGACGGTGTCGTAGAGCTCGGGCGCCAGCCCGCGGTCGTACTCGACGTACAGCCACTGATCCGTGCGCACCGCCTGAGACGGCGGCACCTGGTAGGGGAAGTCCGCGAAGTACTCGTAGAAGACCTCGTCGCGCCACTCGATCGCCTCGCCGCGCAGCAGTGGAGCGATGCTGCGGCCTTGCATCGCCGCGGGGATCGGCACGCCGGCGATGTCGAGCAGCGTGGGCGCGATGTCGGCGTTGAGCACCGGTGCGTCGCTGACGGTGCCGGGCGCGGTGACCCCATCGGGCCAGCGCACGATGAAGGGCACCTTGATGTTGTCGTCGTAGGCCCAGCGCTTGCCGGTGAGCACGTGCTCGCCCCAGGAGTAGCCGTTGTCGCTGGTGTAGACGACGACGGTGTTGTCGGCGACCGGCTCGATCGCATCGAGCAGGCGGCCGATCTCACGGTCCATCCCCAGCAGCGTCTCGCAGTAGCGGCGGTAGCTCGTCTGCAGTCGCCCGGCCGTGCCCTCCCACACATTGCGATCGAGCAGAGTCTGGTAGGTGAAGGCCTCGTCCGGGAGATCGATCGCGACGTCGTCGTAGGTGCCGAGCAGGTCGTCGGGCGGCTCGAACTCGTGGTGCACGGCCTTGTGCGCGACCACGAGGCAGAAGGGGCGACCGTCATCCGTCTCCTCCAGCCACTGCAGGGCGTAGTCGGTGAGGTCGGTGCTCACATAGGTGCCCGGTCTCGGAGTCTGGACGCCGTCGACGATGAGTGGGCAATCGCGATAGACACCCTGGCCTTCCTCGATGGTGAACGTGACGAAGCGCTCCACCCCGGGCAGGTCGGGCAGATCACCGGGCATGTGCCACTTGCCGATGTAGGCGCAGCGATATCCGGCGGCAGCCAGTGAATCGAAGAAACTGGGCGTGCCCGGGGTCCAGGCGGAGAGGTTGTTCTGTACGCCGTGTCGCGATGCGTATTGGCCCGTGAGCAGCGTCGCACGCGACGGACTGCACAGCGCGGTCGTGACGTAGGCACGATCGAAGCGCACTCCCTCGCTCGCCAGAGTGTCGAGCGCGGGCGTCTGGAGGAAGGGCACCTCGCCGGTGATGCCGAGATGGTCCGCACGGTGATCGTCGCTGAAGATGACCAGCAGGTTGGGGGAGCCGGGGGGAGCGGTGGCCCCCTGCACGGGGATCGGGCGCCCGCCGGTGGTGGGGGATCCCGCGCAACCGGAGACGGTCAGTCCGGCCAGGCCGACTCCGCCGACGAGGATGTCGCGTCGGGTCAGGGCCATGCTGCGAGGTTAGCCGAGCGACCAACGCGTGTCAGCGCGTGAGGGCACCCGCGCGGTGGGCCCGCTGGGAGGCGAGTTCGGCCACGATGACGCCGGCCAGGACGATGAGCCCGCCCAGCCCCTGGACGGGAGAGATGACCTCGCCGAGCAGGACGAAGGCGATGAGCGCGGCCCACACCGGCTCCGTCGTGCCGAGGATCCCTCCCCGCTGCGCGCCGATGCGCTGCAGCGACATGAGGACCAGCACGAAGGGCACGACGGAGACAGCGATCGTGATCACGACGAGTGACCACACCGGGATGCCCGTGATGCGACCGTCCAGCATCGAGGTGGTCGTGCTCATGAGGTCCCACGGGAAGCTCCACCAGGGCGCGAGGATGCTCCAAAACACGGTGGAGATGGCGAATCCCCAGAAGGCCAGGCTCATCACGTCACGGCGACGTGCGCCTTCTTCGCCGAGCAGGAGGTACGCCGCGAGCGCTGCGGCCGTGAGCAGCCCGTAGACCACGCCGAGCGGGTTGAGCGTCATGCCGGACCACACCTGGGAGACGAGCAGCAGCCCTCCGATGACGAGAGCGAGCGCCACCCAGATGCCGCGACCCACCGCCTCGTGCTTGACGAAGCGCAGCCACAGGGCCACGAGCACCGGCGCGAGGAAGGCCAGCAGCGCAGCGATCGCGACGGGCAGCAGCGAGACGCTGAGGAAGAAGAGGAACGGCGTCAGGGCATACGCGAGTACGCCGAACAGGAGCAGGAAGCGCACCTCCGCGCGCCGCACCCTCAGCGAGGACGGCTTGGTGATGGCGAGGAAGGCGAGCAGCAGGACGGCGCAGCCGAGGGTGCGGATCTCGGTAACCTGGGCGGCGGTCAAGCCCGCCTCGATCTGAGCCTTCGCGACACTCCCGTTGAGCGCGAAGAGGAAGGCGGCCACGAGGTACATCACCGCACCGATCGCCTGCGTGCGCGTCGACGTGACCGGCACGCTCACCGGGCTGAGCGGCTCGATGGGATCGGGTGCGCTCATCGGGACCGTTCTGCCAGGTAGACGCCGACGAGCACGATGGCGCCCCCGGCGATCTGCACGGGCGTGAGCACCTCCGCGAGCGCGACCCACGCGATGATCGAGGCGATGAGCGGCTCGGTCATCCCGATGATGGATGCCTGTGCTGCGGTGACGTAGCCGAGTGCCCTCATGACGAGCACGAAGGGCACCACCGTGCCCATGACGACCATCCACGTCGTGAGAACCCAAAGGGGGAGTTGAGGGCCGCTGCCGGCCAAGGGCTCGCTCATCCCGGAGTAGGCACTCCAGTTGGAGAAGCCCCACGGCGGTACGAGGAGCCAGAAGACGGCGGCGCCCCCCATGCCCCACATGGTGAGTGAGATCGCGTCGCGTGGTGGGTCTCCGCGACGCGCGTGCTCACCGAGGATGAAGAAGAGGGCGAGGGCGATCGCTGCGCCGAAGGCCGCGGCGACGCCGAGGCCGTCGAGGGTGAAGCCCTGCCACACCTGTGCGATGAGCGCGAGTCCGAGGATGGCGAGGAGCAGGCCCACCCAGACACTGCCCCTGACGGTCTGGTGCCGCCCGAAGCGCACCCACAGGACGACCCAGATGGGAGCGGTGAACTCGATGATGAGGGCGATGCCGATGGGCATGCGCTCGATCGCGACAAAGTAGAGGAACTGGGTCATCGATACGCCGATGACGCCGTAGGCGAGCAGCAGCTTCCATTCGTCGCGCCGGATGCGCAGTGCGCGCGGGCGCGTGAGGGCGACGATGGCTAGGAGGATGACGAAGGCGCCCATGGCGCGTGTCTCCGACAGCGTCACCGCGGAGACACCGCTGAGGAGGATCGACTTGACCACGGTTCCGTTGAGGGCAAAGAGGAGGGTGCCGGTGAGCAGGAGGGTGTAGCCGAGCGCGACACGCTGACCG
>VGBQ01000108.1 GCA_016870425.1 Actinomycetota bacterium
AACTCCAGGCCCTTGGCCTGGGCCACGGTCAGGACGGACACGACCGAGTCGAGCCGATCATCGCCGCGGCCCACCATGCCGGTCGGCAGCGCCTCGCTTAGGTGCGCTTGGAGATCGCCCACCAGGGACGGCGCCGTGATGACAGCGACGCGGCCGGCCTCGCCAGAGTGGGCCAAGGCAGACACGATTCCGATCACATCGTCCAGCGCGGACATGCCCACGATCACCGGGGGAGCACCGTCGCGAATCGACTCCACGGTCGCGGGCTCGCGCCCGCAGGCCATGAGCACCCGGCGAGCAAGGTCCATGAAGGGCCTGGGGGTGCGGTAGTTGACGGTGAGCCTCTCGACCCTCCATCGCTGCTCGGTGCGATGCCGGGATTTCGTGATGTCTCGCAGAGCAACCGCCCAGTCATCGGCACCGGCCGCCGACGCCGTCTGGTCGAGGTCACCGACGACCGTCATCGAGAGTGACGGACATCGTCGTGCCAGGACCCGCCACATCATCGGTGAGAGCTCCTGAGCCTCGTCGACGACCACATGACCGTAGACCCACTCACGATCCTCCGCCGCGCGATCGGCCACTGACAGCACCTCACGGGGACCGGCGTACCTATCCATCATCTGCTCGGCGGAGACCCCGCGCGTCCCCGTCATCTCCAGCACCGACTCGGCGTACTCCTGCTCGGCTCGACGCTCCGCATCGGCGCGCGCCTGAGCCTGCCGCTCAGCTTCGTCCTCGACACCGAGGAGCTCGGCAGCCTCGTCAAGCAAGGGCACATCGGCGGGAGTCCACGCGGCTCCGCGCGGGCGCTCGAGTAGGGCACGATCATCCGGGCGCATGCTCGGCGCTGCCTGTGCCAGGCGCGCAGGGTCGGCATAGAGGTCACCGACGAGTTGCTCAGGAGTCACGGGCATCCAGGCGAGGTTGACCTCGCGGCGCACGTCGCGCGCATCACGGAGGTCACCGATGAGGATGTCACGATGGCCGTCGAGGTCGATGTTGCGTGCGTCAGCCAATTGGCGGGCAAGGGAGTCGAGCAGGGTGAGTGCGAAGGTACGTCGTGCGAGGTTGTGCGGTCGGCGTGATGCCCGGGCCCGATCGCGCGCCGCTGACACCATCTCGGGGGTGAGCGTGATCGTGGTGCCACCGACATCCAGTTGCCGCGGGCCATCGGGGACGCGCTGACGGGCACGCACCGCGCGATGGATCACGTCGGCCATCACGTGACGCCCCTTGATCGCCGCGATCTCCGCGGGCTCCCACGCTGTCGCGTCGAGACCCGGATAGAGCTGGCCGGGAGTCGCCAGGACCGCCGCTGTCTCGCCGAGCGCAGGGAGCACCTGGCCGATGTAGCGCAGGAATATTCGGTTGGGACCCACGATGAGGACACCGCCGCGCGCCAACCGATCACGATAGGTGTAGAGCAGGTAGGCGGCTCGATGCAGCGCGACGACGGTCTTGCCGCAGCCGGGCGCTCCCTCCACGACGAGGATGCCCGCCAGCGGCGACCGCACGATGGCGTCCTGCTCGGCCTGCATCGTTGCCACGATGTCGTGCATCCGACCCGTGCGGCGGGCTGCAAGGGCCGCCATCAGCACGCCGCCACCTTGAATGTCCTCGGCGTTCACGCCGGCATCCCCCTCGGCGAGCGCCGAGAGATCGAGCACGTCGTCCTCGAGCGACGTGACCTCACGGCCTGCCGTGACGATGTGTCGGCGACGCACCACGCCGCGCGGGTCGGCGTTCGTCGCCTGGTAGAAGGGCTCGGCAGCCGGGGCCCGCCAGTCCGTGAGGAGCGGGCGCTGGTCGTCGTCGGCGAGGCCGAGACGGCCGATGTATCTGCTCTGGCCATCGGCGAGGTCGAGTCGGCCGAAGCACAGCCGCGTCTCCGCGGCATCGAGTGCCTGGAGTCTCTCGGTGTAGAGCCGGACGAAGGCGTCCTGCTCGGTCATCGCCGCGGGCGTGCCCGTGGTCTGGTCATGCTGGGCGCGGCGCAGATCCTCCCGCGTGCGCTGGCGGGCCAGGTCGAGGCGCTCATAGAGGGAGCCCACGACCGCGCGCTCGGCGGCGAGTTCACGCTCCCGGCTAGCCCCCATGGCATGCCTCCCAATTCAGGGGAGGGTCGATCATGCCGCACGCGCGGGCGGAGGGTT
Source organism: Actinomycetota bacterium (assembly GCA_016870425.1). Classification (GTDB taxonomy): domain Bacteria; phylum Actinomycetota; class Actinomycetes; order S36-B12; family S36-B12; genus Mxb001. The sequence continues at coordinate 2,157 of VGBQ01000108.1, forward strand.
CGCCGGGGGGCATCCGGCCCCGCGTCCGCATGGCGCCGCAGGGAATTCCTAGGCCAGGGAGAAGCTGCGCTTTGTCCAGTCGGTCCAGTCGATGTTCCACATGGCGCCCGGTCCTTCGTACCAGTCCAGGTCGACACCGGTGTCGGTCGTGATGACCGGGTCTCCCTCGAAGGCGTGCTCGTAGAACCAGATGGCGTCCTCCATCGACATGTTGGTGCATCCATGCGAGGTCGAGGCGACACCGAGGTTGTAGAGGTTCCACGGCGCGGCGTGGAGGTATTCGCCGCTGGGTGTGAGGCGCAGGGCGTAGGGGACGTTCACGTCGTAGGGCTCACGGGGCCCGGGATTGACCATGCGCTTCATCTCGTAGCGCTCCATGATCGTCTTGACGCCGGAGGCGGTCTCCCAGGTCGGCTTGCCCAGCGAGACAGGGACCTTGCGGAGGGTCACCCCGTCTCGCTTCACCTTGCCGACAAGCTTGTTGGCAGGAATGGTGAAGATGAGCTCGCGACCGACGCGGAACTTCACTTCCGGATCGTAGGACGCCAGTTTGTTCTTCTTCCAGTCGAAGTCCACCTTGACATCGGTGTAGGCCGGCCAGAATTCCTTCGGTCGGAAGGCCATCGTGGTGTCGTTTGGCCAACTCCACGCGCCGACGCCGAATGGCTTGCTCGCGATCACACGCGCGGCCTCCTCGAGGAGGGGCTTTTGCTCATCCGGCACCGGGTAGGCGAACTCGATGCGGATCACCGTGCCGACGCCGTAGAGATCCTTCACGCGCGTGGGATAGACGGATGAGATAACCGCGGGATCCCCGTCCCAACGCAGCACGTTGATGTCGGGTGAGTAGGTGCGCGCGGGCTCGGCTCCCAGCTGCTCACGGGTGTAGGCCACCGGCTGCGTCTCGGGCACCTCATCGACCACCACGACCTCGTCGACCGGTGATGGTGTCACGATGGAAGCGACAGCGGTCGAACCCGTCCACGGCGAGGAGAGGCCAAAGGCGACGCCGCCGACAAGCGCGACGGCGGCAAGCGCGAGGATCCCGACGATCACCCCCGCGAGGCGCACGAATGCGCCGCTCCGCCCCGACTCCGGGCGGGCATGCCTGCCAGCCATGCACCCATGGTGGCAAACACCGTGCCGACTTGGGGCGCATGGGGTGGGTGTGGCGAGCAGCGTTATCACCTCGTGACCTTGCCCCTGCCGGTGGCCGACCTGCCAGACTCGCCCCCGTGGACGACGACACCGACCGGCGAATCCTGACCCTGCTGGGGGCGGATGGCCGCATGTCCTACGCCGATCTCGCGCGCGAGACGGGGCTGTCGACCTCGGCGATCCATCAGCGGGTACGCCGCCTGGAGGAGCGCGGCGTCATCACCGGCTATCGCGCGGTGCTCGATCCCCGGGCCATCGGGTTGCCGCTCACGGCGCTCATCGACCTCACGCCCCTGGACCCCTCGGCCCCGGATGACATCCCGCAGCGCGTCGAGGGATTCGGCGAGATCGAGGCCTGCTGGTCCGTCGCAGGAGCGGCGTCGTATGTCGTGAAGGTGCGTGTGGCCGAGCCCGCCGATCTCGAGGACCTGCTGGCTCGCATCCGTGCGGCAGCAGGCGTCTCCACGCGGACCACGATCGTGCTGTCGACGCCCTTCGAAGGGCGTCCCTCCATCACGTGAGGTCGACGGCGTCAGTCGGCGACGAGCGGGATGATCGCCGACTCCTGCCAGGTGATACCGACTCTGGCTCCTCGCTCGGGCAGCACGTCGTCGCGCACGGCGGCGAGGAATGTTGTGCCATCGACATCGACCTGCGCGAGCGCGTGGTCGCCTTGGAAGTAGACCTCGCTCACGGTCCCCCGCAGGCGGCAGCGGGAATCATCGACCGACAGCAGTGAGATGGCCTCCGGCCGCAGGGCAATCGCACGCGCGCCGGAGCATTCGGCGGGCACGGACAGGGGAGGCAGGCCCGGGGTCTCCCAGTGGCCATCAAGGTAGGAACCCCGCAGGATCGTGCTCGATCCGATGAAGTCGGCGACGAAGACGCTGCGCGGACGGCGATAGAGGTCAAGGGGTGCATCGAGCTGGCGCACCACGCCCGCGTCCATGACGGCGACCCGGTCCGCCAGGCTCATGGCCTCGTCCTGGTCGTGCGTCACGACCACGAAGGTGATGCCCACCTCGTGCTGGAGGCGCTTGAGCTCCATCTGCATCTCGCCACGGATCTTGCGATCAAGGGCGGAGAGGGGCTCATCGAGCAAGAGGAGTCGGGGCCGCTTCACGATGGCCCGGGCCAGGGCCACGCGCTGGCGCTGACCCCCGCTCAGGGTCTTGGGCAAGGCGGCCTTCTTGTCGGACAGGCCCACGGTGTCGAGCACCTCGTCGACGCGCGCGGTGATCTCGGCCCTCGGCAGGCCCTCGCAGACCAGGCCGTAGGCGACATTCTTGGCCACCGTCATGTGCGGGAAGAGCGCATAGGACTGGAACATCAGATTGACCGCCCGCTTCTCCGGGGGCACCGACAGCAGGTCGCTCCCGTCCAGCGTCACGGTGCCTGCGTCAGGCTGCTCGAAGCCGGCGAGCACGCGCAGCAGCGTCGTCTTGCCACACCCGGACGGGCCGAGAAGTGCGAAGAACTCGTTCTCGCGGATGTCCAGGCTGACGTCGTCGAGTGCCACCACCTCACCAAAGGACTTGCTCACGTCGCTGATCCGCAAGAGGACCGCGCTGTCGCCCATGGTCACTTCCCCTCTCTGCGGAGCGAGTCGCCCAGGCGCGAAGCGCGCTGGGCCAGGATCACCGCGATGAACGAGACGAGGAGCAGCAGCGTAGCCAGCGCATTGATCTGCGGAGTGACGCCGAACCTCACGCTGGAGTAGATGACGATCGGCAGAGTCGGCTCGGCAGGTGATGCCGTGAAGAACGCCACGGTGAACTCGTCGAGGCTCAGGGTGAAGGCAAGGAGGGCTCCGGCGATGATCGCCGGTCGCATGCCCGGGAGGGTGACACTCCAGAAGGTCTTGACCGACGACGCACCAAGGTCGCGACTCGCCTCCTCCAGGCTGGGGTCCATGCCCGCCAGGCGCACGCGGACGACGGCGGCGACAAAGGCGATCCCGAAGACCGAATGAGCCAGGATGACGCTGACGGGGCTGAGTGCGATGCCCACGAGCGTGTAGAAGGCAAGGAGCCCGATAGCGAGCATGATGTCGGGCATGACAGCCGGCGCCGCCGCGGCCGCATCAAGCGCACGCGAGGGCAGGTAGCGCTCGAGAGCCATGGCCAGGAGGGTGCCGAGGACGACGGAGATCACCGTGGTGCCCACGGCGACGATCAGCGTCGTGCGGAGCCCGCCCATGATCTCGGCATCACCCAGGAGGGCGGGGTACCACTGCAGGGAAAAGCCGGTCCATCGATAGGCACTGTCGTTGGCATTGAAGCTCATCCCGATGACGACGAGGATCGGGAGATAGAGGAAGGCGTAGAGCAGCCACAGGGGTGCACTGCGCAAGGTTCGCGTCATCATGCACCCCATCGACGAGTACGCCGCGCCGCACTCGCCTGGAACATCACGATGATGATGAGCAGGGCCAGCACCATGAGCGACAGGGCAGAGCCGAATGGCCAATCACGCGACTTGAGGAACTGGTCGCGGATGAGGTTGCCGATCATCTGCGAGTTGCCGCCGCCAAGGAGCTCGGGGATGACGAAGTTGCCCAGGCTGGGGATGAAGACGAAGAGGCAGCCGGTGATGATTCCGGGCAGGGTGAGCGGCAGGAGGATCGTGCGGAAGCGCCGCCAGGCTCCTGCGCCCAGATTCTGCGCGGCTTCGAGCAGTTGCGGGTCGAGCCGCTGCAGCGAGGCGTAGATCGGCAGGACCATAAGCGGGATGTAGGCGTAGGTCAGCCCGAGGATCACGGCCTGCCGGGTGTAGAGGAAGTCGATGGGGCCCAGCCCCGCGAGTGCGAGCCCGTCGTTCAGCAGGCCCTCGCGGTTGAGCAGGATGATCCACGCATAGGTGCGGATCAGGAAATTGGTCCAGAAGGGCAGGACGACAGCGATGAGTGCCGCGGTCTGCCAGTGGCTGGGGAGCCGCGTGATGGCCAGGGCCGCGGGGAAGCCGATGGCGAAGGCGATGAGCGTTGCCGCGCCGGCGTTGAAGACACTCGAGGCGAGGACCTCCCGGTAGAGCGGCTCGAGCATCCGCGTGACGTTGTCCAGCGTGACGGGCCCCTGGACGCCACCGAAGCGCCCGGCGGTGAGGAAGGCGTAGGCGATCACCAGGCCGAGCGGGATGACCATGAGGACCACGAGGTAGGTCATGGCCGGCACGGTGGCCAGGGCACGCACGAGGGGCCCGTCGCCGTGGCGACGGACCCCTCGTGACGTGGCCGAACTCAACTGGCCTGAACCTCCGTGGCGATCTGCTGGTAGATCTTGGACGCCTCGCCCAGATCGATCAGTCCCTCGCCCTTGGCGAGATCCGCCGGGGTCATGGCGATGTTGGGATAGTCGGCACCGAGCTCGGCTGCCGCCTTTTCAGCCACCGCCTTGTTCGGGCTCTTGTAGAGGATGTTGTTGGTCATCCAGCCCTGCATCTCATCACCGATCATGAAGTTGATGTAGGCCATGGCCGCTTCCTTGTTCTTGCTCGACTTCAGCACGACCATGGTGTCGGCCCACAGATCCGCACCCTCGCTCGGCACGACGAACTTGACGTTCGGGTCACCCGAGTAGTTGCACCAGCCGTCCCAGGCCACGGCCATCACGACCTCACCGGATGCGAGGCGCTCGTAGAAGGTGACATCGTCGAAGCCCAGGAGGGTCGGCTTTGTCTTGAGCAACTGCTGCTTGATCTGCTCGAGTTCGCCGTCGTTAGTGGTGTTGGCGCTGAACCCGAGAGCCTTGGCAGCGGGCAGGTTCAGCCACGGCTGGGTCGACAGCATGAGCGTCTTCTTCTCGTACTCCGGCGCGGGGTTGAGCAGGTCGTTCCACGAGGTCGGCGGGGAGGCCACGAGGTCCTCGCGGTAGCAGATGCCCGTCGTGCCCCAGGCGTAGGGAACGCTGAACTTGTTGCCGGGATCGAACGCAAGGTTCTTGGACTCCGGGTAGAGATTGGCGAGGTTCGGCACGAGATTCGGATCGATCGGCTCCAGCAGACCCGCGTCATTGAGCGCCTGGGCGTACTGTCCCGAGACGAAGGCAACGTCGATGCCGGGGTCTCCGCCAGCGGTCAGCTTGCCGACGATCTCCTCGTTGGTCGCGTGGTTGGCCACGGTCATGTTGGCCTTGGTGGTGTCGGTGAACTTCAGCGCCGCGTCAGGATCCATGTAGGCATCCCAGTTGCTGACGACGATGGACTGCTTGCTCAGGTCGGCGTTGGGATCGAGCGACGGGGCTGAATCCCCGCCCGACGACCCACCGCCACAGGCCGCGAGGAGGACGGCGGACACCGCTCCCCCGATGCCGAGGACGACGGCCCGGCGGGCCGATATCCGTTGTGTCTTCATCTGGTCTCCTCCTCGTTGGTCATCCCTGCTCGGGGTGATTCGCCGCGCCGGCTGAGGCGCATCTCGGGCAGGTCTGCGGGCACGATGCCCAATTGCTCGCATGCGAAGGCACGCAGCATGGTGCGGACGCGTTCCAGCGGCGTCCATGAGTAGCCCACGACGCTGCGGAAACACAGGCCGTCGACCATGGCACTGATGCGCTCGGCGACCTCATCGGGCGGCGCCACGGGGTGGAATGCACCCGATGAGGTGCCCTCGCGCACGAGTTTGACGAGCTCATCGCGGTAGTCACCCGCGAGCTCCTCGCAGAGGGGCTGGAGCGCCGCGTCATGTGTGACCGCGGTCCACAACTCCAACCAGAGCACGTATTCGTCGAAGAGCACCCCCGGGTGCGGCAGGCTCACCTCGAGGAGTGTGGCGAGCACCCGGAGGTGGTCACCGTCGCGCCGAAGCTCCGCGAAGCGCTCCGCGGGCTTGCCGATCGCCCATCGCAGCGCATCGACGAGCATCTCGTCCTTGCTCGCGAAGTAGTAGTGGACGATGCCCGTCGACACACCCGCCTCGACGGCGACGTCTCGCACCCGCATGCCAGCCGAGCCATCCCTGACGAGCACGCGCGCCGCCGCCGCCATGAGTTGCTCCCGCCGATCGAGGGAGTCCGCGGCAGCAAGATTCACCGGAATCGCCACCAGCGCGTCAGCCAAGGCCATACCTTGGGAGCGTACTGACTGGACGTCCAGTTGGGAGCGAATCCGCGGAAAGGGGCCGGCATGCGGATCGGCGTTGTCGGGGGCGCGGGGGCTATGGGCTCGGTGACCTCGAGTGATCTCGCCGCCTCAGCGGGGGTGAGCGAGGTCGTCATCGTCGACCCGGATCTGGCCCGGGCCCGCGACCTGGCCCATCGCCTGTCCGAGCGCGGCACCAGCGTGCCGACGTACGGCGTCGATGCTCCGCTGGCGCAGTCCCTGGCCGGATGTGACGCCGTCGTCAATGCGTCGGGCCACGCGCGCAACATCGAGGTGATGCGGGCATGCCTGGACATCGGCGCTCACTACACCGACCTCGGCGGGCTCTACCACGTCGCGATCCGCCAGTATGACCTCCACGAGGAGTTCGCGGAGGCGGGGCTCACGGCGACGCTGTCCATGGGCTCGGCACCCGGCCTCACGAATCTCCTCGCTGCTCGGGGAGTCGAGCTGGGGCGCATGGACACCGTCGCGTCGATCGAGATTGCGGACGCGGTCGTCTCCGGACGCACCTACCACCCGTCCGAGCCCTATGCGCCGCCCTACGCCGCGTCAACCCTTATCGAGGAATACACCGCGCCCGCTCCGCAATTCATCGACGGGGCGATCAGCTTCAATCCCGCGGGCTCGGGAGCGCGCACATACGCCTTTCCCGGCGGAGACGTCGAGTGCGTCTACACGA
>VGBQ01000109.1 GCA_016870425.1 Actinomycetota bacterium
GCCCGATCAGATCCGCGAGATGTCGCAGGCGCTGCTCACGGCGCGCGTGTCGCGCACTCCCATCGCCCCTCTGACCGAGCGCTTCCCCGACATGACCGTCGAGGACGCCTACGCCGTGCAGCAGGGACTGGTGGCGGGGCTACTCGCCGAGGGCGACTCCATCATCGGCTACAAGCTGGGCCTCACGAGCAAGCCGATGCAGGAGATGCTCGGGGTGGACCAGCCCGACTACGCGCCCGTGCTGGGCTCCACCGTCTACCCGGATGGCGGCGCGGTGCCATGCGATCGCTACATCGCCCCGCGCATGGAAGCCGAGATCTGCGTCGTCCTCGACAAGCCGCTATCCGGCCCCCACTGCACGGCCGCGGAGGCCTGGGACGCCACCCGTGGCCTCATCGCTGCACTCGAGATCGTCGACAGTCGCATCGCCGACTGGAAGATCAAGCTGGCCGACACCGTCTCGGACCTTGCCTCCAATGGCGCCGTGGCCTTCGGGAGTCGCGTCGTTCCCCTGGGCGACTTCGATCCCGCTCTCATCGGCATGGTCTTCACGCGCAACGGCGACCTCGTGGCGACAGGCGCGGGGGCGGCAGCCCTGGGCGGCCCCATCGACGCGGTCGCCTGGCTCGCCAACACCCTGCATCCGCTGGGAGTCACCCTGCCCGCCGGCGCCATCATCATGACCGGGGCACTCCATGCTGCCGTGCCCTTCCAGCCCGGCGATGTCTTCCGCGCTGACTTCGACCGGCTCGGCCCCATCACGCTGCGCACCACCTGACCCGCACACACTGGACGCACGACCGCAAAGAAGGGACCACGGCATGCCCCTGCGATGTGCCATCGTCGGATCCGGCAACATCGGCACCGACCTCATGGTCAAGATGATGCGCAGTGACACGCTGCAACTCGCCGCCCTGGTGGGCATTGACCCTGCCTCGGATGGGCTCGCACGCGCGAAGGCGCTCGGGCTCGATGCGCCCCACGAGGGTCCCGACTGGGTCATCGAGCACGGCGATGACTTCGACATGGTCTTCGACGCCACCAGTGCCTACGTCCATGTGAGGTATCACAAGAAGTACGCCGACGCGGGGATCACGGCCATCGACCTGACGCCGGCGGCTCGTGGCCCGAAGGTGATCGCCGCCGTCAACCTCACCGAGCACCTCGACGCCCCGAACATCAACATGGTCACCTGCGGGGGCCAGGCGACGACACCGATGGCCTATGCCATCAGCCGCGCCGTGCCCAGCCTCCCGTACTGCGAGATGGTCTCCACCGTCTCGTCCAAGTCGGCCGGCCCGGGCACCCGCCAGAACATCGACGAGTTCACCAAGACCACGTCCACCGCCCTGCGCGAGATCGGCGGCGCGGAGACGAGCAAGGCCATCATCATCCTCAACCCCGCGGACCCGCCGATCATCATGCGCAACACGGTCTTCGGAGCCCTCCCTGAGGGCACCGACCACGATGCCGTCATCGAGTCCATCTACGCCATGGAAAAGGACGTCGCCCAGTACGTCCCGGGCTACCGGCTCAAGAACAAGCCCGTCATTGAAGAGGGGCCCTACAACACCCCGGGCGGCGTGGTGCCCCACCGAGTCGTCGTGCTGCTCGAGGTCGAGGGTGCCGGCGACTACCTGCCCCCCTACGCGGGCAATCTCGACATCATGACCGCCGCCGCCATGCGCGTCGGCGAGGCCATCGCCGAGCACCGAGGAGTGAGCGCATGACCACCACCGACTACCGCCTCATCGACTCGACCCTGCGTGACGGCTCGCACGCGATCAGCCACCAGTACTACGCCGAGGACGTCATCAAGATCGTCGCGGGCCTGGACCGGGCCGGCGTGCAGGTCATCGAGATCGCGCACGGCGACGGCCTCGGCGGCTCCAGTTTCAACTACGGCTTCTCCGCCGTCCCGGAGAAGGAGCTCATCGCCCGGGCCTGCGAGACCGCGCAGCAGGCGCAGATCGCCTGCCTCATGCTGCCGGGCATCGGCCTTGCCGACGACCTGCGCGAGGTGCGCGAGCTGGGCGTCTCTGTGGCGCGCATCGCCGTGCACTGCACCGAGGCCGACATCACCGAGCAGCACATCAAGGTGGCCAAGGAGCTGGGCATGGAGGCCATCGGCTTCCTCATGATGGCCCACATGAACTCTCCCGAGGGTCTCGTGGAGCAGGCACTGCTCATGCAGTCCTACGGCGCGGACACCATCTACATCGCCGACTCCGCGGGCGCCATGACGGTCGACGACGTACGCCGACGCGTGAGCGCACTGGTCAAGGCACTCGACATCCCACTGGGGGTGCACGCGCACAACAACCTCGCGATGGCCGTTGCCAACTCCATCGCCGCATACGAAGAGGGGGCGAAGAACCTCGACGGCACATCAGCGGGACTCGGCGCCGGCGCTGGCAACTGCCCGACGGAGATCCTGGCCGCCGTCTCAACCAAGTACGGCATCGAGACCGGCGTCGATCCGCTGGTCCTCATGGACGTCGCCGAAGAGATCGTCCGACCGATCATGCCCCGCCAGCAGGTCATCGACCGCGCCGGACTGCTCCTCGGCTACGCCGGGGTGTACGGAAGTTTCCTCCTCCACGCCGAGCGGGCGGCCGAGCGCTACAACGTGCCGGTCTCCGAGATCCTCCTCGAGCTTGGCCGCCGCCAGGTCGTCGGCGGTCAAGAGGACATGATCATCGATGTCGCCCTCGAACTCGCACGCACACACGCCGAGGCGGAGGTCACCGCATGAGCACCCTGGATCACGATGCCGCCGTCGAGCGGCTGACGGCTGCAGTCCGCGACCTCACGGCGACGACGCCCCTCACGGAGCATCACGGCCATTTCGACATCCCGACGGCATACGACCTTCAGGCACGCGTGGTCGCCCATCGCCTGGAGCAGGGCCATCACGTCATCGGCGCCAAGCTTGGCCTCACGAGCGAGGCCAAGCAGAAGCAGATGAATGTCGACGAGCCACTCTATGGCTGGCTCACCAGCGATATGCGCGTCGAGCCGGGCTCCCCGCTGGTGATCGACCAGTTCATCCAGCCCCGCGTCGAGGCGGAGATCGCCTTCCTCATCGGCGACGACCTCGAGGGCGATGACATCGGCGCGGCCGACGTGCTCGCGGCGACGGCAGCGGTCATGCCAGCCATCGACGTCCTCGACTCCCGCTACGCGGGCTACTCCTTCACGCTTCCCGACGTCATTGCCGACAACTCCTCGTCGGCGGGATTCGTCACGGGGTCGGTGCTCGTGGATCCGACCGGAATCGACCTGCGCATGTGCGGAGTGGTCCTGGAGGTCAACGGGCAGGTCATGGCCACCGCGGCCGGGGCTGCCGTCCTCGGGCATCCGGCCGCATCCGTGGCGTGGCTCGTGCGCGCGTTGGCCCGGCGAGGAGAGGGAATCTCCGCGGGCATGACCGTGCTGTCCGGAGCCTGCACCGCCGCATTCGCCGTCTCTCCCGGAGACACCGTTGTTGCCCGCATCGATCGTCTCGGCACCGTGGAGGTCCCATGCCGCTGATCCAGGTCACCATGGTGGAGGGGCGCACGGTGGAGCAGAAGCACGCGCTGATCCGCAATCTCAGCCAGAGCATGGCCGAGACGCTCGAGGTCCCACTCGAGCGCATTCGCGTGGCCATCTACGAGGTCACCGCCGACGAGTGGGGCATCGGCGGCCAGCCGTTCTCAGCCGCGCGCCCCGGTGGCGTGGCACCTCCCTCCCCGTGAACGTCGACTCCCCGCGAAGGACACGCTCGTCATGAAGGAGAGTGCTCCGTGACGGACACCGCATCGACTCCGTGGACCCCGACGTTCACCGTGGAGGAGGTAGACGCCGCGCCACGCCGATTCGACCATGGGGAGCTCGGCGTGCTCGTCGCCATGGTCGACGGACTGCCGCGCGCCGTCTCGGCGGACTGCCTGCACAAGGGCGCGTCCCTCGAGGGGGGCGTGTGCCGAGATGGCGTGGTCACCTGCCCCTCGCACTGGTGGCGCTACGACCTGCGCGATGGCTCCCTCCAGGGCACTCCTGGTGCCACGCTCACCGTCTACCCTGCACGCGTGAGCGATGGCGTGATCGAGGTCGATCTCCCCGAGGCGCGGCATCCCCGCTCGCTCCGAGAGACGCTTCTTGCCCACGCCCGAGGAGAGTCGGCGGTCTGAGGTTGCGCCGCCAATCCGCTCACCTAGGCTAAAGGAATGTCATTCCCTGAGAGCAGCTTCAGTGATGTCCTCTCCGCGAATGAGAAGTTTGCGGAGAACTTCGCCTTCTCGGGCTTGACAGGGCAGGCCCGAAGGGGGCTGGCCGTGGTGACCTGTATGGACTCACGCATCGACCCACTCGGCGCTCTGGGGATGAAGCCCGGGGACGCCAAGATCATCCGCAACGCAGGTGCCCGCGTGACCGACGACGTGCTTCGCACGCTTGTGCTGGCCGGTTACCTTCTCGGAGTCGAACGCGTACTGGTGATGCCGCACACCCAGTGCCGGATGGCCGGGACGACCGAGGCCGAGATCCACGCCACTCTCGCCTCCGAGTTCGGAGTGGACAGCCGCAGCCTGGAGTTCCTCACCGTCAGCGACCAACGCGCGGCGCTCGCCCGGGACGTCCAGAGGATCCGGAGTCACCCGCTCGCACCCTCAGGCATGGTCGTCGGGGGTGGTGTCTACCACGTGGAAACTGGAGTCCTCGAGCCAGTCGACGCCTGATCAGGCGTCGATGCTCTCGCGGTCCAAAGAGCCGGCGCCCGCGATGATGAACTCCTTGCGGGGTGCCACGTCACTGCCCATGAGGAGATCGAACACCTTTGAGGCCCTCTCGGCATCTTTGACGTTGATGCGTCGCAACTGGCGACTCCCGATCGACATCGTCGTGTCGCGCAGCTGTGCGGCATCCATCTCGCCGAGGCCCTTATAGCGCTGAATCGGGTCCTTCCAGCGGCGCCCCTTCTTCTCGAGTTCCTTAAGCGTCGCCCGCATCTCGGCATCGGTGTAGGTGTACCGGATCTCACCGGGCTTGCCGCCGCTGCCGAGTACGTCGATGCGGTGCAGCGGCGGCATCGCGGCGAAGACCCTGCCCGCCTCGAGCAGGGGCGTGAGGTAGCGGTGAATGAGCGTGAGAAGCAGCGTGCGGATGTGCGCGCCGTCGACATCGGCATCCGACATGAGGATCACGCGTCCGTAGCGTGCCTGGTCGAGGTCGAAGGACCGACCTGAGCCGGCGCCGATCACCTGGATGATCGACGCGCACTCGGTGTTCTTCAGCATCTCCGCGAGCGACGCCTTTTGGACGTTGAGGATCTTGCCGCGGATCGGCAGCAGTGCCTGGAACTCCGCGTCACGTGCCATCTTGGCGGTGCCCAGAGCGCTGTCGCCCTCGACGATGAAGAGCTCGGTGCGGTCCGGGTCATCGCTGCGGCAGTCGACCAACTTCGCCGGGAGCGCAGAGGACTCGAGGGCGTTCTTGCGGCGCTGGTTGTCTCGCTGGGTGCGGGCAGCCACGCGGGCTCGCATGGCACCGGTGACCTTCTCGAGCACCGAGCGGGCCGCGGCCTTCTCGCCGCGGGGCGGCGCCGTGAGCCACTTGGTGAACTCCTTCGTCACGACCGCCGAAACGATGCGCGAAGCGGCGGGCGTGCCGAGCACCTCCTTGGTCTGACCCTCGAACTGCGGCTCGGGCACGCGGACAGCGATCACGCCAACGAGGCCTTCGAGGACGTCATCCTTCGTGATGGCATCGTCGCTCGCCTTGAGCACGCGTGCCGCCTTGGCCTGCTCGTTGAGTACCTTCACGATCGCTCGGTCGAAGCCAGCGACATGCGTGCCGCCCTTGGGCGTGGAAATCACGTTGACGAACGAGCGCACGTCAGTGTCGTAGCCCGCGGTCCACCGCAGGGCGATGTCGACGGAGAGCTCGCGTTCGACCTCCTGCGAGCTGAGATGGCCCTTGTCATCGAGCACGGGCACGGTCTCGTGGAAGTGTCCGGCGCCGTGCAGGCGGATCACCCCCGTCACGGGCTCGCCACCCATCGATTCGACGAACTCCCCAATGCCGCCCTTGTGCTGGAAGGTCTCCGCCTCTCCCCCTTGCCGCTCGTCTTCGAGCACGACGGCCAGCCCGGGGACGAGGAAGCTCGTCTGCACCAGTCGCTCGCGAATCGGGTCGAGGTCGTACGCCGCATCCTTGGTGAATACCTGGGGGTCGGCCCACCAGCGCACGCGCGTCCCGGTCCGCGCGCGGGGGACACTGCCCACCACGCGCAGGCCCGACTTGCGCTGGAACGGGGCGTCCGGGCCGTCGCCCTCGAAGACTCCGGGCACTCCTCGACGAAAGGAGATGGCGTGGGTCTTGCCCCCGCGATCGACCTCGACGTCCAGCCGGGCCGAGAGGGCATTGACCACCGAGGCACCTACACCGTGCAGGCCGCCGGAGACGGCGTAGCCCGTGCCCCCGAACTTGCCGCCGGCGTGGAGCTTGGTCATGACGAGCTCGACACCCGAGAGCTTCGTCTTGCGCTCGGCATCGACCGGGATCCCGCGACCGTCGTCGCGCACCTCGACGGATCCGTCTGCGTGGAGGATCACCTGGATCCTCTTGGCCCAGCCCCCCATGGCCTCATCGACGGAGTTGTCGACAATCTCCCACAGGCAGTGCAGCAGGCCCCGCCCGTCATTGGAGCCGATGTACATCCCGGGCCGCTTGCGCACCGCGTCAAGGCCCTCGAGCACCGCGAGGTCACGGGCGGAGTAGCCACCCGCCTCGGTGTTCCGCGCCTTGGCCATGGGGGCAGGCTAACGATCGACTCCGACGTCGCTCTCGAGGCGCGCGGCCATGGCGGCCTGTGTGAAACCCCTCACAATGTCCCTCCTGGGTGCGGCGTCCTGGCGCCGCACCCCCTGCGCGAATGCGACCGTCGTTGTCGGTTTCGGAGCCCGCGACGCGCCGATTGCGGTCGCATTCGGACAGGCGCCGGTACCGCGAGGCGCCGATTGGGGTCGCATTCCGGCGGGCCGCAGGGTGCCTGTGAATCCCCTCACAAACTCCCGACAAACTCCCGCCCGGGCGCGGCGCGTCGCCTCGCCTCGCTGCGCGGGAATGCCCGAGGCGTGTGAGAGTGTTATCGCGAGCGTCACCCGAGGAGGTCGCCGATGTCCGCTCTCACCGCCACTGCCAGCTTGACCGCAGACGACCGCTGCGACGGCTGCGGCGCCCAGGCCTACGTGCGCGTGCGCCTGGCGACCGGCGGCGAACTCCTCTTCTGCGGGCACCACTGGGGTCGCCACTCCGATGCGCTGCTTCCCCAGGCAGTCGAGGTCGTTGATGAGACGGACCGCATCACCGAAACACCCGCCGTCGCCGAGGCCTGACCACAGAACCATCGCCTCGGTTCGGAGGGGCGGGTCCTAATCCAGGTAGTCGCGCAGGACCTGTGACCGGCTGGGGTGGCGGAGTTTCGACATCGTCTTGGACTCGATTTGGCGAATGCGCTCTCGGGTGACGCCGTAGACCTTGCCGATCTCATCGAGGGTCTTGGGCTGACCGTCGGTGAGCCCGAAGCGCATGCGCACCACGCCGGCCTCGCGATCCGACAGCGTGTCGAGGACAGACTCGAGCTGCTCCTGCAGGAGAGTGAAGGAGACGGCATCTGAGGGGACAATGGCCTCAGAGTCCTCGATGAGGTCACCGAATTCCGAGTCCCCGTCCTCGCCGAGTGGGGTGTGCAAGGAGATGGGTTCGCGGCCATACTTTTGGACCTCAACGACCTTCTCCGGAGTCATGTCGAGTTCCTTGGCCAACTCCTCCGGAGTGGGCTCGCGACCGAGATCCTGGAGCATCTGCCGCTGAACGCGGGCCAGCTTGTTGATCACCTCGACCATGTGCACCGGGATGCGGATCGTGCGTGCCTGGTCTGCCATCGCGCGGGTGATGGCCTGGCGGATCCACCACGTGGCGTACGTCGAGAACTTGTAGCCCTTGGTGTAGTCGAACTTCTCCACGGCGCGGATCAGACCGAGGTTGCCCTCTTGGATGAGATCGAGGAAGAGCATGCCGCGCCCGGTGTAGCGCTTGGCCAGGGACACAACGAGGCGCAGGTTGGCCTCGAGCAGGTGGTTCTTGGCGCGACGACCATCCTCGGCGATCCACTCCAGATCACGCCGCATGCGATCGCCTAGCTTCTTGCCGGCGTTGAGCCTCTCCTCCGCGAAGAGGCCCGCCTCGATGCGCTTGGCGAGTTCGACCTCCTGCTCGGCGTTGAGCAGCGGGACCTTGCCAATCTGCTTGAGGTAGTCCTTGACCGGGTCGGCGGTTGCTCCCGCCTGCGTCACCTGCTGCACGGGCTCGTCGGTGTCATCGACGTCGGAGAGGACAAACGCCTCCCCTTCAGCCGCACCGTCCTCCTCGGCCACCGCCGCCAAGTCCTCGGCGAGCTCCGCCTCGAGTTCGGCCTCCAGCCCGGCCGCGACCGCAAGATCGGGCTCATCGGCCGTGACTTCGGCCAACTCGACCTCGACGTCGACCTCTTCGAGTTCGACCTCTTTGCCATCGACGACCACGGTGGCCTTCTTGGCCGCCCCCTTCTTGCCGGCGGGAGCAGCAGCGGGCGCCGCCGGGGCAGCCTTCTTGGTAGCGGGGGCAGCGGCGGCCTTCTTGGCCGGTGCAGCCTTCTTGACTGCGGGCGCAGCGGCGGGCTTCTTGGCCGGCGCGGGCTTCTTGGCCGGCGCGACCTTCTTCGCGGGCGCGACCTTCTTCGCGGGCGCAGCCTTCTTCGCGGGCGCGACCTTCTTCGCGGGAGCCTTCTTCGCGGGAGCCTTCTTCGCGGGCGCGGCCTTCTTTGCGGGCGCAGCCTTCTTCGCGGGAGCCTTCTTCGCCGGTGCAGCCTTCTTCGCCGGAGCCTTCTTCGCCGGAGCCTTCTTCGCCGGAGCCTTCTTCGCCGGTGCAGCCTTCTTCGCCGGAGCCTTCTTCGCCGGGGCCTTCTTTGCCACTGCCATCGACGCCAACCTCCGCACTGGTCCCATGAAGAGGGCCCGAGTCAAGTCCGAGGACTCGCCGGGCGCCGCGCCCCG
>VGBQ01000110.1 GCA_016870425.1 Actinomycetota bacterium
CCCGACGCGCAGCCGTGCATCGAGGCTGCGCGCGTGCTCTACTGCGGCATCGTCGACGAGGTCGAGCGCATCGACTACGAGGTGTTCGATCGCCGCGCGACCGTGCCGCTACGTCGGCGACTGGCCGTTGCCGGGCCCGCTTGGATCCGCGCCCGGCGTGCCCGCCGCCGCACGGCTGCCTGAGCGGCGCCAGATCGGGGGGCCCGACATCGGCGTCCGCTGCACCCCGCGCCGACCCCAGAACACCCACAGCGCCATGGCGAGCAGGCACAGCGAGAACCCCATCATCAGGTCCTCGAACGGCTGGAAGGCGATGCGCCCATTGCCGATGAAGGGCGGCGGCCCGGCATCGGGCTGGCTGCCCACGATGACGGTGTCGGAGTAGCGGAAGACCTGCAGCCACGTGAGTACGCCGTTGGTGAGCAATTGGAAGAACAGCACGATGGCGTAGGCCACCCAGAAGCCCTTGCGCGTGACCAGGCGCGTGCGCAGGACCAGCAGGTCGACGGCGATCGTGGCTAGGACGACGCCGATGCCGATCTGGGTGTAGGTCATGGCGCTCGACCGTCCGCGGCAGGTGCCGGTGCCTCGTCGCCCAGGGGCCAGCCCTTGACGGCGCGCACGGCCTCGAGGCTGAGGATCGAGGCCAGCGGCACGACGACGAAGAAGATGAGCTCCTCGATCGGGATGATCCCGAACATCTCTATCCCCACGGTGCGGTCCGGATCGATGCTCCAGTGCCCGGTGACGATCGCCCAGACATCCCAGATGACGAAGAGCGTGAAGGGCACGGCGAGCGCCAGGAGCAGTCGCTTCCAGCGGCGCAGCACGCGCGTGCGCAGGGCGATCTCCAGCCACGCGGAGCCGACAAAGATGAAGAGCAGCACTCCGAGGTAGGTGAGGCGTTCCATCAGGTGCCCGGCACGAGTTTGGCGTGGTCCCAGGACACCGTGCGCTCGGGCACCAGCCGCATCGCAACCTGCTTCGTGGCGGTGGGTCGGTAGGCCTCCATCGCGGCAGGGACGTGCTCGGGATCCAGCCCCTCGTACTTCACCAGGAGTGCGGCCGCGATCTCGCAGATGACGTCGATGTCCTCGCTGAGCTCCAAGCGTCCGGAGACCTGCACGCCGCGGAGCTCGGCGTACCTCTCACCCTGCTCGACGAGTACGGCGACCCGCGGGTCTCGGCGCGCGTTGGTGACCTTCTGCGACTTGGCATAGGTGCGCATCCACATGTCTCCGTCGCGGACCACGAACCACATGGCCACCGGGTCGGGGACTCCGTCCGGCCCGATCGTGGTGAGGATGATCGTGCGTGCCTGCGCGAGGAACTCCTGCACCTCGTCGGGGCCCATGGCAATCTCAGCGCGACGGCTCACACGTCCATCCTGCCCATGCAGCCCCAGGCCTGCCACGCCGGATCCGCGCATCCCCTCTCGGGCCCCGTGGCCGACCTAGACTCGAGCCATCATGGAGTCCCCGACCGCCCCGGTCCCCACCTCGCCACCCGATCCCCTCATCGGGACCCTGGTGGACGGTCGCTATGAGGTGGTGCGACGGATCGCCCGAGGCGGGATGGCGACGGTCTACGAGGCGGTCGACACGCGCCTGGACCGCACGGTCGCGCTCAAGATGATGAGCCCTGCGCTCGCCGAGGACCCCGGGTTCGTGACCCGCTTCCGCCGGGAGGCCCGCGCCGCCGCCCAGCTCAGCCATCCGCATGTCGTCGCGGTCTACGACCAGGGCGAAGCCGATGGGCTTCCCTACCTGGCCATGGAGTACGTCCCCGGGCGCACCCTGCGCGACGTCCTGCGTGACTACGGTGCCCTCACGCCCGAGCAGGCCCTCACCATCTTGGACCCCGTCCTCGAGGCGCTCATCGCCGCGCACGACGCGGGATTCGTGCACCGCGACATCAAGCCGGAGAACATCCTCATCTCCGACGACGGCCGGGTGAAGGTCACCGACTTCGGGCTCGCGCGCGCCGTGAGCAACACGACGACGGCCACGACAGGCATGATCATCGGCACGGTCGCCTACCTCTCCCCCGAGCACGTCGAGCGCGGAGACGCTGATGCCCGATCCGATGTCTACGGCGCGGGAATTTGCCTGTTCGAGATGGTTACGGGCCAGGTGCCCTTCGCCTCCGATAGCGCGATCACGGTCGCCTATCAGCATGTCAACGCCGACGTGCCAGCACCGTCCAGCCTGCGCCGGTCCATCCCCCCGGATGTCGACGCCCTCGTCGCCACCGCGACCCGCCGCGATCCGGACCTGCGCTACCCCGACTGCCGCGCCTTCCTGGCCGATGTGCGCCGAGTGCGCCGCGCTCTGCCGCCTCCGCAGCCCCTGAGCAAGGATCTGCAGGACACCCTCATCGTGCCGGCGGGCATGGGCGCCGATGGCCCCCCGCCCGCGGTGACGGTGCGGCCGGCCGAGCCCGCTGCTCCTCCCCGCGCCGCGCGTCGCCGACGAGGCCGGGGCTGGGTTGTCGCCCTCGTGCTGCTCCTGCTCGCTGTGGGCGGGGCGGCGTTCGCGGGGTGGTACCTCGCCGCGGGCCCGGGCAAGCAGGTCACCGTGCCCGGCATCGTCAACCTCAGCGAGGCGGAGGCGACGACAGCGCTGAAGTCCGCCGGCCTGCGACTCGAAGTTGCCGGCGAGGAGTTCAGCGAGACGGTCGCCGCGGGTCTCATCCTGTCCGCGGACCCCGAGCCCGGTGCGAGCGTGGCCGCAGACTCCGTGGTCGCCGTCGTCCTCTCGCGCGGACCTGAGCGGTACGCCGTACCCGACGTGCTCGGGCAACCCCTCGAGGCCGCCCGGTCAGCACTCGCCGATGCGCAACTCGGCGTCGGGGTCATCACCGAGGAGTGGGATCCCGCAGTCGCCATCGGCGCCGTCGTCTCCGTGGACCCAGCCGTGGGTGAGGAATTGCGGTCGGGGACGCTCGTCGATCTCATCGTGTCGAAGGGCCCCAAGCCCGTGCGGCTGGCCGACTACGCCGGTTCGCCCGCTGACGACGTGCGCGCGGAGTTGGAGGCCGCAGGCCTCGTCGTGAAGTCAACCGAGGAATTCTCGGCGGAGTACGCCGAGGGCCTGGTGGTCTCAACCACCCCGGGCAAGGGCGAGCGCGTCCCCGTGGGGGGTGCCGTCGCGCTCGTGGTCTCCAAGGGACCGCCCCCGGTGGAGGTGCCCTACCTCATCGACATGAAGCGCGACGACGCCGTCGCGCTTCTGCAAAACCTCGGCTTGAACGTCGAGGTCAACGAGCCTCCCTTCACGCCCCTGAGTCGGGTGATCGCGCAGGATCCCGACGCGGGCACGCTTATCCCGCAGGGCAGCACCGTGACGATCACGATCATCTAGTTCGCATGTCGCTTGCGCGTGGGGCGCCCGCGCGGGGTGAACTTTGGGCGGATAGTGCCCATAGACGGCCGTATCCGCCCAAAGTTCGAGGGATGCAACCGACGTCCGCACGCGGCATGCACCCGCGTGCTAGAGGAGTGCGCCCTCGTGCTCGAGCAAGAGGGCCTTCAGGTCGGGCCCGAATCCATAGGCACTGATCGTGCCGTTGGTGTGAATGATGCGGTGGCAGGGCACGAACGGCGCCACGTGGTTGAGCGCGCATGCCGTGCCCGCGGCGCGCACGGCCTTGGGATTGCCTGCGCGACGCGCCAGGTCGGCGTAGGACATGGTGGTGCCCCCGCGCACGCTTCGCATGGCCTTCCACGCCTTCTGCTGGAAGGGCCCGCCCGGCTGATCGACGGGCACGTCGAGGATGGCATCGACGTCCCCGTCGACCCACGCCACGACGGCGTCACTCGCCCCCGCGACATGTCGCACCTTGCGGGCAGCTTCGACATCGACGTGCGCGATGTCGATGGCTCGCGGCTCCCCGAACCACGACGCAATCACTACGCCGTCCTCGTCGGCCACGAAGCCCACGGGGAGCCAGGGGGTGCGCACACTGGTGCGCACCAAGGGTGCGAAGCGTCGTGAACTCATGCGCTGACCGCCGCTCGCGGTGATGCACCGGTCTCCTGACGCACGAGTCGGCGCAGGTGGCGCTCGCTCACGTGCAGCCGTGTCGCGGTCTCGGAGACCGAGACGCCGAGCCGGAGATAGCCCAGCGCCCGCCGGACCGTGGAGGCGCGGAATGCCTCCTGGGGGTGCTCGGTATCGGGACGACACCTCTTGCACGGTCGGTAGCCGGCCGCCAGGGCAGCGGCTAGGTCACTGACCCACTCGATGTTCTCCGGGCGAGGGCGCCGACTCGCACATCCGACACGGCAGACGATCCCGGTCGTTCGTACGGCGTACCACTCGCTCATGGACCCATCCTGCACCGCGAGGGCAGTCGGCGTCGCCCTATCACCGGACAAGCAATTCCCAGGTTCAGCGCCGCAGGAGCATGTCGGCCACGAGGAAGGCCAACTCCAGCGACTGCTCGCGGTTCAGACGCGGGTCGCAGGCGGTCTCGTAGCGCACGCCGAGGCCATCCTCGGCAACTCCGTGGGTGCCTCCCACGCACTCGGTGACGTCATCGCCGGTGAGTTCCACGTGGATGCCGCCCGGGATCGTGCCGAGTTGACGATGCACTTCGAAGAAGCCCTCGACCTCGGCGATCACGTCGTCGAACGAGCGGGTCTTGTGTCCGCTGCTGGCCTCGAAGGTGTTGCCGTGCATCGGATCGCACACCCACACGACGGGGTTGCCACTCGCCTCGACCTTCTGCACGATCGCCGGCAGCGTGTCGCGGACCTTGCCCGCACCCATGCGCGTGATGAGGCTCAGCCGGCCCGGGACGCGATCGGGGTTGAGCATCTCGACCGCCTCGAGGACCTCCTCGGGCGATGCCGTGGGCCCGACCTTCATGCCCACGGGGTTGCGGATCGTCGAGGCGAAGTGCATGTGCGCGCCGCCAAGCTGGCGCGTGCGCTCCCCCACCCACAGGAAGTGCCCCGAGACGTCATAGAGGTTTCCTGTGCGGGAGTCCACGCGCGTGAGAGCTCGCTCGTAGTCGAGGCTGAGGGCCTCGTGCGCGGCGTAGAACTCCACCCGAGTGAACTCCTCGGGATTGGCACCGCACGCGTGCATGAAGGACAGTGCCCGGTCGATCTCAGAGGCGAGCTTGTCGTAGAGCTGGCCCGCGGTCGACTCGCGCACGAAGTCCTGGTTCCACGCGTGCACCTGGCGCAGGTCGGCGTAACCGCCCTGGGTGAACGCACGAATGAGATTGAGTGCCGCGCCCGATGCGTGGTAGGCCTTGAGCAGTCGCTGGGGATCTGGCCGGCGGGACTCGGACGTGAAGTCGAGCGCATTGACAGCGTCGCCGAGGTAGCTCGGGAGTTCGACTCCGTCGCGGACCTCAATCGGATTGCTGCGCGGCTTGAAGTACTGCCCGGCGACCCGTCCGACCTTGATGACGGGCAGCGACGCCGCGTAGGTCAGCACGACGGACATCTGCAGGACGGTCTGCAGTCGCGCGCGGATGGAGTCGGCCGTGTTGGCGGCGAAGGTCTCCGCGCAGTCCCCGCCGGTGAGCACGAACGCCTCGCCGCGCGCGGCCTTGCCCAGATGATCGGTGAGGATGTCGCATTCGCCCGCGAAGACCAGGGGCGGCTGGGCGCGCAGCTCGGCGAGCACCACCTGCAGCGCGGCATCGTCGGGCCACACCGGCTGCTGGGCAGCAGGCAGGTCGGGCCAGGCGATGGTGGACATGTGCCAAGCGTACGGGGAGCCGGACATGGCCGGCTTGGCCGGCCTAGGTCACCCGAAGAAGGCGGCTGCCTCCTCGTAGCGCGAGATCGGTACGGTCTTGAGTTTGCCCGTCGCCTCCGACAGCGGCACCCTCACGATGTCCGTGCCGCGCAGCGCCACCATCTTGCCGGAGTCGCCATCCTTGACCGCGTCGATGGCGTTGAGCCCAAAGCGGGTGGCGAGCACGCGGTCGAACGCCGTCGGCGTGCCGCCGCGCTGGATGTGGCCCAGGACAGCAGCACGCGACTCCTTGCCGGTGCGCTGCTCGATGGCACCGGCAAGCCAGTCGCCGATCCCCGAGAGCTTCACATGACCGAAGGCATCGACGGTGGCGTCCTTGGTGATCAGGTCGCCGTCCTTGGGCAGCGCTCCCTCCGCGACGCAGATGATGGGGGCGTACTGCGACTGGAAGCGCTGCTCAACCCACCCGCACACCTGGTCGAGGTCAAAGGGGACCTCGGGGATGAGGATGACGTTGGCCCCGCCTGCCATGCCGGAGTGCAGCGCGATCCAGCCGGCGTGGCGTCCCATCACCTCGATGACGAGCACGCGATGGTGCGACTCAGCCGTCGTATGCAGGCGATCGATGGCCTCGGTTGCAATCGTCACGGCAGTGTCGAAGCCGAAGGTGTAGTCCGTGGCGTTGAGGTCGTTGTCAATGGTCTTGGGTACGCCGATGACAGGCAGGCCGTGCTCGGCAAGCTTCGTCGCCACTCCGAGGGTGTCCTCGCCACCGATCGCGACGAGCGCGTCAACACCGAGGTCGGCGAGATTGCGCTCAATGCGCTCCACTCCGCCCTCGACCTTGATGGGATTGGTGCGCGAGGAGCCGAGGATGGTGCCACCGCGCGGCAGGATGCCGCGCACCGCGGAGATGTCGAGGGGCATGGTGATGCCCTCGAGCGGTCCCTTCCACCCGTCTCGGAATCCCACGAATTCGTAGCCGTACTCCTTAGCGCCCTTGCGGACGACGGCTCGGATGACGGCATTGAGACCGGGGCAGTCGCCGCCACCGGTGAGGACTCCGACTCGCATGGGTGCTCCTGGATCCGGGAAGCGCCTACGGCTATGTAAGCGTGTGCAGAAGCCTAGCCGATCCCCCACCCCCGGCGGCTAGGGTCACGCCATGGCGATCCTCTCCCTGGACTGCGGCACCACCGGCGTCACGGCCTTGGTGGTGGGCACCGATGCGCAGATCCTGGCCCGCGGCTACCGGGAGTTCCCCCAGCACTTCCCCGCGGACGCCTGGGTTGAGCACGACCCGGGCGAGATCTGGGCGGCCACGCTCGAGGCCACGCGCGAGGCACTGGCCGCCTCACCCGAGCCGCCCACGGCCGTCGGCATCACCAATCAGCGCGAGACCGTCTGCTTCTGGGACCGCGAGACCCTGGGCGCTCCGCGGCGCGCCATTGTGTGGCAGGACCGGCGTACCGCAGCAATGTGCGACGAGTTGCGCGCCGCAGGTCACGAGAAGCGCGTCACCGAGCTCACCGGCCTGCGCCTGGATCCCTACTTCAGCGGCACCAAGATCGCGTGGGTCCGTGACAACGATCCGACGACATGGGCGCAGGTCACCTCAGGTCGCGTGGCGATCGGGACCGTCGACTCCTACTTCATCGCGCGCATGACGCGCGGCCTGCACCACGTCACCGACCCGACCAATGCCTCGCGCACGCTGCTCTACGACATCCGCACCGGGCAGTGGAGTCCCGAGCTCGCCGCGATCCTCGGCATCCCGCTGGACGCGCTCCCCGAGATCGTCCCGTCGTACGGCGAGATCGCGCGCACAGACCCCGCGACATTCCTCGGGCTCGACATCCCCATCGCCGGCATCGCAGGCGACCAGCAGGCAGCGCTCGTGGGCCAGGCGGGTTTCTTCCCCGGATCCGCGAAGTGCACCTACGGCACGGGGTCCTTCCTCCTCGTGAACACCGGCGACCGGGCGGTGGCCACGGACTCGGGGCTGCTCACCACGGTCGCCCTCGGGCGCCCGGACGGCTCGCTTACCTACGCACTCGAAGGCGCCGTCTTCGTCACCGGCTCCGCCGTGCAGTGGCTGCGCGACGGCCTCGAGATCATCGATTCGGCCGGCGAGACGCAGGCACTCGCCGAGTCGGTGCCCGACAGCGGTGGCGTGGTCTTCGTGCCTGCGCTCACCGGCCTCGGTGCACCGGATTGGGATCCCTACGCGCGCGGACTCATCATCGGCATCACGCGTGGCACCACTCGCGCGCACATCGTGCGCGCCACCCTCGAAGCGATCGCGTTTCAGGTGCGCGATGTCGTCGACCTCATGGCGCGCGAGGGCGGCGTCAACCTCACTGCTCTCGCCGTCGACGGCGGTGCTGTGCCAACTGCAGGCGGACCAGGTCCGCATCCCGGTCGACCGCTCGGCTGAGCTGCAGACCACGGGCCTCGGGGCGGCATTCCTCGCCGGCCTGGGCACCGGCGTGTGGTCAGAGGAGTCGGATCTGGCCAGCGCCCGCCGGAGCGATCGGATCTTCACGCCCCAGGGCGATGGAGATGCGGGACATCGCCGCTGGCGCCGGGCCGTGGAGCGCGCCAAGGGGTGGCTCGAGGACTAGCGATATCGCGGATTGCAGATTGTTGACAATTCTGCCTCCCGTCCTTAGGGTCGGGGCATGCCGACTGCCGTCGTCACCGGTGCCGCCAGCGGGATGGGCTTCGCCACCGCGGAGATGTACCTCGCGCGCGGTTGGCACGTGCTCGGCATCGACGTCACCCCCGACCTCGGGATCGAGCATCCGGCGCTCGAGGCCCTCACCGTCGACATCCGCGACGAGGATGCCGTCGCTGGTGCCATCGCCGCCCACGTCCCCGCCGAAGGCATCGATGCTGTCGCCAACATCGCCGGCGTCTACCCGCCCACCGCGATCGAGACCTATACCGAGGACCTCTACCGACGGATCTTCGACGTCAACGTCTTCGGCCTGCTCAACGTGACGCGCGCAGCACTTCCCCACATGT
>VGBQ01000111.1 GCA_016870425.1 Actinomycetota bacterium
CGCATCACGTTGGTGCTGGTCGCCGAGGACCGGGCCTACACCTCGGCGGATGAATTCGAGGAGGCTGTCGACTTCATCGCCTCCCTGGCGGCGGTCGCGTCATCCTCCGGCCTCGACGTCGAGGTGGTGACCACGGCGGGCGAGCGTGCCTCGCACGGCGGCGGACGCTCCTCGGCCGTGCTCGACCTGCTCGCACTCGTGGAGCGCGGCTCCTCGGGCGTCGACACCCGGCTGCTGCGCGCCAACAGGGCGACGACGATCGTCGTGCGCGGCCAGGGCGTGCTCGGCTGGTGGGACAGGATCCCTGCGGTCTCGGTGATGCGGCCATGAGCACCGTACGAGCGCACGCGCGCCCTCGCGAGGACCTCTCTCCGGCTCGCCCGATGGGTCTGCGCTGGGGTCTCGGAGTCGTGGCGGCCCTGCCCGCGCTGCTCGTCGCGCTCGCGATGCCGCTCATCGTCGAGGGGAGCCTGACCGGCTTCCTCTACGCCCCGATGGTCATCGTCGTCATGGTCGTCACCCTGTGGCTCGGCCGGTGGGCGGGGCTGGCTTTCGCCATCATCGGCGTCTTCATCGGCATCATCGTCGGGCCCGGGGGAGACACCGCCTATCCTGCGCTGCTCGGTGCACTGCCGAGCGCATCGCTTCTCCTCGGCACCTGGCTCGGCGAGGTGCTGGTCGCGGGGCCGCGACCAGCTGCTGCTGCGCTCCCGGCGCTCGGGCTGCTCTCCGGGGCTCTCGCCGTGGGCATTACCGGCACGATCGAGGCTGGCGTGCTCACGTCCTTCACCGGGCTCTCGCTCGCGCTGCTCCTCATCCTCCTCGGGCCCTGGAACGGCGAGGGTGCGGTGCGCCCCGCACGCTGGGCGGAGGTGCTTACCGTCCTCACGATTGCCGTTGCCGCGCTGGCGACGTACGCCCTATCGGTGTCAGTGCCGCACCAGGTCCCGCGGACCGTCGACCTCTTCGGGTCCACGGCTCCCCAGTCGCGCACGGACGGGAACGTGCCCGATCCCTTCCTGGTCGCTGCCCGGTGGCAACTCGACCCCGCTGAGGCGGGGCGTCCGCTCTTCACGCTGACCACCGATCCGGAATCCCCCCAGAACCGGCCGACTTGGGCCACCTTCGTCGTCTACAACGGGATCTCCTGGATCTCCCTGCCGACCTACGGCGTGGCCGGCGATGAGATCCCAGCTCCGGACGTCGGGGCGCCGGACGAGTCGTACTCGGCCAGCACCCGGGTGACGGTGGGAGTGGGACTTCCCGGCCAGTGGGTGCCGGTGCCACAGCGAGTGAGCCAGGTGCTGTCGCCGGTCGCGACGCGCGTCGACCCGGAGACGGGCATCGTCGCCTCCGTGTCGTCGCCGATCGACTACTCTTTCGACATCCGTTACACGCTTCCTGTCGCGGAGCGCGCGACGGTGCGCGACGTCGGGCCCTCGCTGAGTGATCGACTCGATCCATCGGTGGCAATCCCCGGCCCGCTGACGGGCACGATGGCCGCGCTCGCCGACCTCGTAGCCGACGAGGCCGATGGCACCTGGCAGCGACTCACGCTCCTGAGCGAGCGCCTGCGCGATCCGCGCTATTCCGCGGCACTGCCGCAGGCGCTCGCCGCTGGCCCACCCGATCGCTCCTACGCCGGCCTCGATCGTGTGCTCGCGGAGGGGGTGGGCTTCCAGGAGCAGTACGCCGCGATCTGGGCGCTCATCGCGCGGTCGTGGGGTGTGCCGACGCGCATCGCGATCGGCTTCCCGCCCAGGACGGACGCGGAGTCCGCCGGGGTTCGGACCGTCGAGACCTCGGAGGTGAGCATCTGGCCCGAGGCACGGCTCGATGGGCTGGGCTGGGTTGCTTTCCAGCCCAGCCCGCAGGATGTCGCGGCCGGGCGGCCCGCGGTGGTCCGCCCGCTCACTCCCGATGAGGTGCCGCAAGCGCCGGAGCCCGAGCCGACGCCTAGCTCGAGCGACGCGGGCACGGGTGGTGACTCCGGTGCCGAGGGTTCGGGGGCGGCGGGAGATGAGGAGCAGGGCGGATCCATCCCCTGGGTGGTCGTCGTACCGATCATCATCGTGATCCTGGCCCTCGCGTGGATTGCCTACGTCGCCGTGCGCCGACGCTCCGTGCGTGCGGGCCTGCGCACGGGCCTGCGCACGGGCGCGGACCCGCGCTCCGACGTCGCGGGTGCATGGCGGTGGACGCGACTGCTGCTGGCCGAGTCGTGGCTTGCCCTGCCCCTGTCCTACGCGCCCGCGCCCGACGCCGAGGCGCCCGCGGACCTGCCCGACGCGTTGGCGGAGCGCGTGGTCGCACTGGCGCGCCTGGCCGGGCCGGCCCTCTATTCCCTCGATCCGGTCGAGGCAACGACGGCTGACGAGGCCTGGCGGATGGCGGGCGAGATCGACCGGGAGATCCGCCGGGCCACCGGCTGGCGGGGCACGCTCCGGCGACTGGTGACCCCGATGGATCCCGATCGCACGACCGCGCCGGGCCTCGCGATGGCAGCGCGTACCCTCCGGGCATGAGCGCATCCGAGCCCGGCCCCGTGACCTACGCCTTCGGCACCTACTCCACCCCCGCCGAGCGCAAGGCCCGCGGCAAGGCGGCGCGCGAGACGCTGCCGCGCACGGCGATGGGCGACTACTCACCTTCTGCGCATCGCCCAGACCCCATCGCGATGCTCGAGGACCAGGAGCAGACCCGCGTTCCCAACCTGCTGCCGCTGCGCCATGAGCGCATGGGCGTCAGCGCCTTCACCTTCTATCGCGGCACCGCCATCATCATGGCTAATGATCTGGGTGCGCAGACCTCGAGCGGACTCCAGGTGCAACTCTGCGGAGACGCGCACCTGTCCAACTTCGGGCTCTTTGCCGCGCCCGACCGCGTCCCGGTCTTCGACGTCAACGACTTCGACGAGACCAACCCGGGGCCCTTCGAGTGGGACGTCAAGCGCCTCGCGACGTCGTTTGTCCTGGCGGCGCGCGACAACGGCTTCCCCGAGGATGTCATCGCCGACGCGGCGCTGGCCAGCGCGCGGCAGTATCGCCTGTCGATGGCTGAGTACGCCGCCATGAAGGAGATCGACATCTGGTACGACCGCGTCGACGCCTCCGTCATGGAGTCCTGGGCGCAGCGCACCTCTGGCAAGGTGGGCGAGAAGGCCGTGCGACGCACGGTCGCCAAGGCCCAGGCCCGCACGGCATGGACGGCGATCCGCAAGCTCACGACGGTCGTCGACGGCCAGCGCGTGTTTGTCGACGAGCCACCGCTGGTGGTGCGCGTGCCCGAGGACACCCTGGCGCGCACCCTCATCCTCGGTGCGCTCCCCGGCTACCTCGAGAGCCTCGCTCCGGATCGTCGTGCACTGCTCGAGCGCTACGAGGTCATCGACCTTGGCCACAAGGTGGTGGGCGTCGGCAGTGTCGGCCTGCTCGCCTGGGTGCTGCTGCTGCAGGGGCGCGACTCCGACGACATCCTCACCCTGCAGGTCAAGCAGGCGCAGCACTCTGTGCTCGAGCCCTACACCGCGGCGTCGGCGTACCCGCAGATGGGCGAGCGTGTTGTCGAGGGTCAGCGCCTGATGCAGGCGGCGAGTGACTCCTTCCTCGGCTGGGTCACGGGCAGCCTCGGCCGCGAGTACTACGTCCGCCAGTTGCGCGACATGAAGTGGTCCCCGGATCCCTCCCGCTTCACTCCGGCGGGGATGGCGACGTACGCCGAGTTGTGTGGCCATGTGCTTGCCCGCGCCCATGCCCGGACGGGGGATGCCGTCGCCATCTCGGCCTATCTCGGCAGTTCCACGACCTTTGATGACGCTGTTCGCGCGTATGCGCTCTCCTACGCCGACCAGGTGTCGGATGACTTCGCGGGGTTCACCGCGGCGGTGTCCTCGGGCCGCCTGTCGGCCGAGCCGGTGACGACGGACTCGGAGCAGCTCAAGGCGATCATGCGCAACCCCCTTCTGGCGCACGGCAACCAGGACCAGGGCGGTCAGGCTTCACCGTCGAACTCTTAGGCTGCACCCGTGGACACCGACGTCGTCGTCATCGGCGCGGGTGCTGCGGGGTCATCGACCGCGTGGCACCTTGCCCGCCGCGGGCGCGAGGTCGTCGTGCTCGAGCGCTTTGCGCGCGGACACGCATGGGGCTCCTCCCATGGGTCGACGCGGATCTTCCGCGTGGCCTACCGCGACGCGCTCTACTCCCGGCTGGCGGCAGAGGCGATCCCGATGTGGCGCGAGCTGGAGCGAGCGTCGGGTGAGACGCTTCTCGAGCAGACGGGCCAGCTCGACCACGGCTTCCCGACGGCGATCGACGAGATCGAGCAGACTCTGCGGGCCGGCGGCTGGGCGTTCGACCGCCTGACCCCTGCCGAGGGGCGCGAGCGCTGGCCGGGCATGGACTTCGACGAGACCGTCATCTACTCACCCGACGGCGGCCGCGTCTTCGCGGATCGCACGATCGAGGCCCTGCTGCGCCTGGCCGAGCAGGCGGGTGCCCGGCTGTGCTTCGAGGAGCCGGCTCTGGCGATTGAGCGCGCGGGGGAGGGCGTGCGCGTGGTGACGGACGCGGGCGCGGTGACCGCCCGCGTCGTGGTGGTGTCGGCGGGCGGGTGGCTGCCGCAGATTGCCGGGCTGGGGATCTTCGGCATCGGGCTACCGCGCCTGCAGGTCACCGCCCAGGCGCCCGTGCACTTCGCGATCCGCCCGGGTTTCGCCTTCCCGTCGTATGTCCACCATGTCGGCTCGGATGCCGTCGATCACACCTTCGCCTACGGTGCCTACGGCCTGGAGTCGCCGGGCGAGGGCGTCAAGGTCGGACTCGACACCATGGATGTCATCGACGACCTCGCGGCGCGCAGTCTGGAGGTGCCGGCGTCGGCTATCGAGGCAGCGGCCGACTATGCGCACCGCTGGCTCCCCGGGGCAGACACCAGCGTCGCGTCGGCCGTGTCGTGCCTGTTCACGATGACCGACGACAGCCACTTCCTCCTCGATCGGCGGGGACCAGTCGTGGTGATGTCGCCGTGCTCAGGCCACGGTTTCAAGTTCACGCCCGTCCTCGGTGCACTCGCCGCCGATGTTGTCGAGGGCGCGGACCCGTGGGCACGTGAGTGGCGGCTCCCAGCCTGACGGCCCGCCTGGCCTCCGCCCGTTATCGACGCTAAGCGAGCCCTTAGCGTCGATTTCGGGCGGTGCTCAGGAGCCTGGGGTGGCTCCGGGGATGAGATTGATGGCCCGGCTCAGGGTCACCACGATCGTCACTACGGCCGTCGATGACTGCACGATGAAGAGCACCTTCACGCGGTGCGACAGCGGCATCGTGTCCGTGGGACTGAAGGCGATGATGTTGGTGTACGCCGTGAAGAGATAGTCCAGGAGCGCGGGCTTCCAGTTCTGCATCCCGTCCATGCCCTGCTGCGGGAAGAGGAAGTCGGGGCTGGTCGTGCGGCCCTCCAGGCGGGCGACGGGGCCACCGGAGTCAAGCCACCAGTAGACGATGCCGAAGCTCAGCACATTGACGATGAGTACGGCGAAGCCCGCGAAGAGCAGGGCAGCACCTGACTCGGTGTAGCCATTGACCAGGAAGATGAGCAGCAGCATGGCGTTCATCACACTGGCCAGGATGAGGAAGATGATGAAGCCGGTCATCGTGACGGCGACGAGGCGGGTGCGCTCACCGGCGACGAAGTACAGGCCGGCCACGATCGGAATGCCGATGATCTCGATGAAGGGCACGAGCCACGTGGGGCCGATGGTGACGACATCGGGCAGGGGCAATTGCAGGGCCACGATGGCTACGACGACGAGGGCGACCCAGGCCAGGGAGATCTGCAAGCTGCGTCGCTCCGCGGGGGTGAGCGTCGCAGGAGGGGTCGCCACCGGCTCCGACATGGTGCGAATCTAGCGGCTGGCGCCAAGACTCACCGTGGATCCGCGGTAGACACCCGCCAGGCAGGCGAGGAGCATGTCCGCCATGCCGAAGTGGGCCGTGGCCGTGGGTGCCGTCGCGCTGGTGGCCCTCCTCGTGGCCGCCGGCATCTGGGCGACCCGGACCGAGAGCGAGCAAGCGGCCAGCGCGGTCACTGTCTCGCCCACCCCGACGAGGTCATCGACGGCCCCGCCGACGCCCACGCCGACACCGACTCCGGAGATCGAGATCTGGGCTGGCGAGGTGTGCGCCGCGCGCGATGCCTTCCTCGCGAGCGTCGTCGACGTGGCGGGGTCGTTGGAATACGACCCGGAGGATCCCGCGTCCATCGGGGAGCAGTTCCAGCAGCAGATCCCCGGCCAACTCGACGGGGTCGATGCAGCCGCCAGCGATCTCGGTGCGGCGTTGGGCGGGATCCCCCTGGACTACGTCGATGCCGCGGCAGCGATCCCACTCCTGCAGGAGCGCATCGAAGGACGAGGCCATGGGGCACGTCGATGCGGCGCGTGGCGCAGGAGACCCGGTGTCCGCGGGCATCGAGTGGCTGCGCGCCGCGGCGGCCGCTAAGGCGACCTACGACGCCGGCGTACTCGTCAGGGACTCCCTGGGCGATCTCGCGGGCTCGGCCGATGGCGATGTCCGCGATGCCTTTGCCGCATCTCCGCGGTGCGCGAGCGTCGACCTAGGCTGAGGTCATGCCGCTCACTGAAGTCCTCGACGACGGGCCGATCCGGGTCGTCACCATGAGCCATGCCGAGCGCCGCAACGCGCTGAGTCACGCCCTCGCCGACGAGATGACCGCTGCCATCGAGGGCGCTGCCTGCCGCGTGCTCGTGCTCCGCGCTCAGCCCGGCGTGAGCACTTGGTCAGCGGGGCACGACGTCAACGACCTGCCCACCGACGGTCAGGACCCGCTGGCGTGGACCTCGCCGGTCGAGCACCTCGTGCGCGCCGTGCGTGCGGCCCCCTTCCCCGTCATCGCCGCTGTGGAGGGGGGAGCGTGGGGTGCGGCATGCAACCTTGCCTTCGCCTGTGACCTCATCGTCGCGACGCGCTCTGCCACCTTCGCCATCACGCCGGCACGTCTCGGCGTGCCCTACCACGCGGACGGTGTCGCGCAGTTCCTCGGCGCCGTCCCCCTCAACGTCGCCAAGGAGATGTTCTTCACGGCGCAGCCGCTGCCCGCCGACTCTCCTCACCTGGCCGGGACCGTCAATCGCCTCGCCGACGACAGCGCGTCGTTCGACGCCGCCTGGCGGACGCTCGCCGAGCGCATCGCGGCGCTCGCCCCCCTATCGATCCGTGCCATCAAGGCGGAGATGAATGCGCTCACGGATGCGCGGCCACTTGAGAGCGGCACCTTCGAGCGACTCACGTCATTGCGTCGGGCCGCATGGATGAGCCAGGACTACGCCGAGGGCCTCGCGGCCTTCCGCGAGCGCCGAGATCCGCTCTTCGCTGGCGAGTGAGGCTGCTGGTTGAATGACCACGCTATGAGCACGCCTCACACGGCGCACTTCGCCACCACCGGCCGCAGCCTCTATCCCGTCATCGTCGGCGTCTTCGTCGGACTGCTGCTGATCTCCAACATCGGCGCGGTGAAGCTCATCGAATTCGGCCCGATCATCACCGACGGTGGCGCATTCCTCTTCCCACTCGTCTACATCGTCGGCGACATCCTCAGCGAGGTCTACGGTTTCAAGGCCGCGCGCAAGGCGATCTTCATCGGATTCGCGATGTCGATCCTCGCCGCCTTCACCTTCTGGCTCGTGCAAATCTCGCCACCCGCCGAGGCCTGGGGCAATCAGGAGGCCTTCGAGTCCGTGCTCGGCTTCGTGCCGCGGATCGTCCTCGCGAGCGTCGCGGGCTACCTCGTGGGGCAGTTGCTCAATGCCTGGGTCCTGGTCAAGATCAAGGAGCGCACCCGGGAGAAGGCGCTGTGGCTGCGGCTCCTGGGATCCACCGCGGTGGGGGAGTTCGCCGACACGATCGTCTTCTGCACCATCGCCTTCTACGGCGTCATCACCGGCGAGGAGTTCTTGATCTACGTGGCCTTTGGCTTCGCCTACAAGACCCTCGTCGAGGTCGTGCTCCTCCCCGTGTCCTACGCCGTCATCGGCTGGGTCAAGCGGCGGGAGCCGACCTACGCTGATGCGGTGCCGGCGTAGTAGCGGCCGAGGAACTCCTCGCGCAGCGCCGAGAAGTCACCCCGCTCGAGCGCCGAGCGCATCGCGTCGACCAGGCGCACGGTGAAGCGAATGTTGTGGATGGTGGCCAGCGTCGAGGCGACCATCTCCTTGGCCTTGAAGGCGTGATGGAGATAGGCGCGGGTGTAGTGCGTGCACGTGTAGCAGTCGCATTGGGGATCGATCGGCTCGAAGGCCCGCCGGCTGGCGCTGGTGAGCAGGTTGAATCGCCCATCGGGGGTGTAGACCGCCGAGTTGCGCGCCTCGCGCGAAGGGGAGACGCAGTCGAAGGTGTCGGCGCCAGCGGCGACGCCGGCGAAGAGGTCGCCCGGCTCGCCGATGCCGAGCAGATGCCGTGGCTTGTCGTCGGGGAGTTCGTTGGTGACCCAGCTCACGATGTCCGTCAGGTTGCGCTTCTCGATGGCGCCGCCGATGCCGAAGCCGTCGAAGGCCATCGCCCCGAGATCGCGGGCCGCCGTACGCCGCAGATCCTCGTACTGCGCGCCCTGGATGACGCCGAAGAGTGCCTGGTAGGGCCGGTCGGGCGAGCGCAGGCGGTCGTGCTCCACCAGGCAGCGCTCCGCCCACAGGCGCGTGCGCTCAAGTGACATCACCTGGTAGGCG
>VGBQ01000112.1 GCA_016870425.1 Actinomycetota bacterium
CGGCCGGTATGTCCCCGGGGAGGAGCATGCCTTCCTCGCCGAGATCGATCGTCTTCTCGGCCCCACTGTCCGTCGGGAGTTCATCAATCACGACGTGGCGCTGGAGGCGGCGTACGACGTACCGCTCGTCGATGCCATGCGACGCGCCATCGAGGCCGAGGACCCGGGTGCGGTGTGCGCGCCGTACATCCTCTCGGCGGGCACTGATGCCAAGGCCTTCGCGCGCGTCGGGGTCCAGGGCTACGGCTTCTCGCCCCTTCTCCTGCCCCCGGACCTGGACTTCACGGCGCTGTTCCACGGAGTGGATGAGCGCGTCCCCATCGCCGCTGTGGAGTTCGGGGTGCGCGCACTCGACCGATTCCTGCGCCAGGCCTAGGGTCAGGCGGTCCGCTCGACGCGCATGACTCGCCGACGCAGCCAGACGCGGCGACGGCCATCCGGGTAGATGCGCAGACGCGCGAGCTCCCAGTGGCCGTACTCGGCGTACTCGGTCAGCACCATGCGGGCCTTGTCGCGCGTGGTGTCGCGCGGAAGGGCGAACTCGCGGTACTCGTAGGTGCTGGTGCGCGTCGCCGGCATGCGGGGCCTCCGTGTGTCAGGCGGGGACTGCTCCCGTGGTTCCATCATGGCTGAGGTGGGACGCCCCGTCTGCGACTTCGTCGAGGGCAAGTCGGATCTCCGGAGGCAGGGTGACCTCGGTGCTCGCCAGGGCCGCGCGCCACTGGTGCGGGGTGCGTGCGCCCACGAGGCTCGACGTGACTCCCGGCTGGTCGCGCACCCAGGCCAGCGCGATCGCTCCCGGCGAGGCGCCCAGGCCCTCCGCCGCCGCGCAGAGGCCATCGACGATCGGCCAGGAGGACGCCGACCGGTAGGCGTGCATCCGTGCGGCGTACCGCTCTCCAGCGCCCCGGGAGTCCGGTGGAGTCGCATGGCGGTACTTCCCGGTGAGGACGCCGCCCGCAAGTGGCCAGGCGGCGAAGATACCTGCTCCCAGCGCAGCAGCGACGTCGCGCATGGGCCGAGCCGCCGCGTGGTCGAGCAGGTTGAGGGCGGTGGTGATGACGGCGAGGGTGGAGCGGTCGGGCTGGGAGTCGAGTGCAGCCCCCACGAGCGCCGCCTGCCAGGGTGCGCCCGGACATATGCCGGCGTAGCGCGTGCGACCGGTGCTGACCGCGACGGCGAAGGAGGTGACGATCTCCTGCCAGGGCGAGTGGGGTGCCCAGCCCTCGACGGTCCAGATGTCGGCGTGCCCGATCCCCATGGCTTCGATCGCCTCGTCCAGGGCGGAGATCAACCCTCGCTGCGCGTTGTCCGCGCTCACGCGCACGTTGACGATCGCCTCGCGTCGCACCCCTGGATCGGCGAGCGACTGCCGGGCGAAGTCCGAGGCGGGCCCCCCGGCGGCGATATCGATCAGGTTGCCGCCCGCGTCCAGGAGCAGGCCGACCTGATCGGCAGCCTCCTCGCGGTCGGTGCCGCGCCCCCAGGTCGCGGTGCCGAGGCCGACAACGCCGAGATGCATGCCTGTCGGCCCCAGCCTGCGTCGTTCCACGTGGGCAACCTAGCCAGGTGGTCGGGCGGATAGGCTCACCCGACACGCGCATCGGTCTGCAGCGACCGGGGCATGCCGGCAATGCGGGAGGTTTCATGCGTCTGGGTCTCAACCTCGGCTACTGGGGTGCCGGCAACGACGCCGACAACCTCGAGCTCGCTCGGGAGGCCGACCGGTGCGGATACGCCGTCACCTGGGCCGCCGAGGCCTACGGCTCTGACGCGGCGACGGTGCTGGCCTGGGTCGCCGCCCAGACCGAGCGCATCGACGTCGGCTCGGCGATCTTCCAGATCCCCGGGCGCACGCCTGCCAACACCGCCATGACCGCCGCGACCCTCGACACGCTGTCGGGCGGGAGATTCCGGCTGGGCCTTGGCGTCTCGGGCCCCCAGGTGTCCGAGGGGTGGCACGGGGTGCGGTTCGACAAGCCGCTCGCTCGGACTCGGGAGTACGTCGCGATCGTGCGCAAGGCACTGGCTCGGGAGCGGCTTACCTTCGAAGGAGAGTTCTTCACGCTCCCGCTGCCCGATGGGCCGGGCAAGGCGCTCACGTTGACCGTGCACCCCGTGCGTGATCGCCTCCCGATCTACCTCGCTGCGGTCGGACCCCGCAATCTGGAGTTGGCGGGGGAGATCGCCGACGGTTGGCTCGCGATCTTCTTCGACCCCGACCATGCTGGCGAGCTGCTCGGTCACATCCGCGCGGGGCGCGAGAAGACCGGTCAGTCCCTGGAGGGATTCGATGTCGTCCCCACCGTGCCGGTGGTCGTCGGCGACGACATCGAGCAGTGCGCCGAGCCGGTCCGCGCGTACTGCGCCCTGTACATCGGCGGCATGGGCTCACGCGAGAAGAACTTCTACAACGCGCTGGCCGTGCGCATGGGCTTCGGGGACGCGGCGGCACGCATCCAGGACCTCTACCTAGCCCGCGACTATGCCGGGGCGGCTGCGGCGGTGCCCCTGGAGTTCATCCAGCGCACCGCGCTCATCGGCCCACCGGAAGTCATCGCCGAGCGCATGAAGGCGTACGCGGCCGCCGGCGTCACGACCCTCACCATTGCCAGTTACTCCGGATCACTCGAGCAGCGCCTGGAGACGGTGCGCATGATGCCGCGCCTGCTCGCCGACGCCGGCCTCGCACAGGGCTAGGCCCCATGCGGGCGAGCGCACGATGACGTGGTTCGAGGCGATCGTCCTCGGCCTGGTGCAGGGCCTCACCGAGTTCCTGCCGATCTCGTCGAGCGCCCACATCCTGGTGCTCTCGCGCATCTTCGGCTGGGGCGATCCGGGCGCGGCATTCACCGCCGTGACCCAGATCGGCACCGAGGCAGCGGTCCTGATCTACTTCCGCCACGACATCGCCCGCATCCTGGCGGCATGGGGGCGCAGTCTGGTGCGTGCTGACGCGCGCGGCACTCCGGACGCGCGGCTGGGGTGGTACGTCATCCTCGGCACGGTGCCGATCGTGGTGCTGGGACTTGCCTTCACGGAGCAGATCGAGACCGTGGCCCGCAACCTGTGGATCACGGCCACGATGCTCGCTGTCTTCGGGATCCTGCTCGGCGTCGCGGACCGCTTCGGTCGCAAGGACCGCGAGATCACGGGGATGCGCACGCGCGATGCCATCGGCCTGGGCCTTGCGCAGGCCCTCGCGCTCATCCCCGGCGTCTCACGGTCGGGGGCCACGATCACCATGGGCCTCGCCCTGGGCTACACCCGAGAGGCTGCGACCCGCTACGCCTTCCTGCTGGCGATTCCGGCCGTGCTCGGGTCGGGCTTCTACGAGGCCACGCGTATCGGTGACGACCCGCAGGTGGCGTGGGGCCAGACCATCGTCGCGACCGGCATCGCCTTCGGCGTCGGCTACGCCGTCATCGCCTGGCTTCTGAGATACCTGCGGACGGGCTCCTACCTGCCCTTCGTCGCGTATCGCCTCGCGCTGGCCGCCTTGATTTTCGGGCTCTTGATCACCGGGACGATCACGGCGACCTAGCCGCTAGAGCCACCCGGACTTTTTGAATCCGCGGTAGAGCAGCAGGCAGATGATGGCCATGACGGCGAGCACCGTCGGGTAGCCGAAGGTCCAGTGCAGCTCCGGCATGTCGTCGAAGTTCATGCCGTAGATCCCCGCGATCGCCGTGGGCACGGCGATGATGGCGGCCCAGGCGGAGATCTTGCGCATGTCCTTGTTCTGCAGCAGGTCCTGCCGCGCGGTGCTCGCCATGAGCATCGTCATGAGCGTGGAGTCGAAGCCGTCGACCATGTCACCGGCACGCAGGATGTTGTCTCCCACGTCGCGCAAATAGGGGTGCAGGGGTCGCGGCACCAGCGGCAGCGACTCGCGCGCCAACCGCTGCGAGTCGGGCAGGAGCGGCTGCACCGCCCGGCGCATCTCGATGTTCTCCCTGTTGAGCCGGTAAATCCGATTCGCCGCCCGCGAGGGCTGGTCGGAGAAGACCTGCTGCTCGATCTCCTCGATGTCGGACTGGATCTCGTCGCCCACCTCGAGATACTGGTGAGCGACGAGGTCGGCAATCGCCCAGAAGACCGAGAGGGGCCCCGTGGCCGTGAGGTCCGGGTGCCTGTCCAGGCGCGCCGCCACGGCGTCGGAGTCCTCGGCCCGGCCCATGCGCATGGTCACGGCGTAGCCGACGCCGACGAAACAGGCAACCTGGCCCGTCTCGACATCGGAGGTGTCGTCCACCCACTCGAGGGACTTCAACAGAACGAAGAGCGACCGGTCACCGATATCGATTTTGGCGCGCTGCTGCCGCGACGTGGCATCCTCTACCAGAAGCGGCTCGAGCCCGAACGCCCCGGCTACACGATCCACCTCATCGGCCGTGGGGTCGGCAAGGGCGACCCAGACGAAGTCGGTGGGACCGCTCACGCGCGCGCGCACGTCGACGAGCTGCGCGAGAGTCGGTGCTGAGACGGACGCGCCACCTTCCGCGGGATCAGGTCGGCCATCCCGGTAGACCCCCATGATCCGGATCACTTGTCGCCTCCCAAGGCCGCACCGGGTCCGGTGCTTATCCGATAGCGTCGCCGCATGCCGCTGGTGATTCTCGTCCGCCATGGTCGCACGAGGGCGAATGCCGACGGTATCCTTGCCGGATGGACACCGGGAGTCCACCTGGACGACCAGGGAGAGTCCCAGGTGGCAGCTATGGCCGAGCGGCTTGCCCCGCTACGGCTGGATGCCATCGTGTCGAGTCCGCTGGAGAGGACGGTCCAGACGGCAGAGGCGATCGGCGCTCGACAGCGCCGGCGTCCGGGCATCGCACTCGACGAGCGCGTGGGGGAGTGCAGATACGGCGAGTGGACCAATCGACCGTTGGCCGAGTTGTCGAAGGATCCTCTGTGGCGCACCGTGCAGGAACGGCCGAGTGCGGTGACCTTCCCCGAGGGTGAGTCACTCCCGCAGATGCAGGCCCGGGCACTCGCGGCAGTCCACGACTGGAACTCCCGACTAGGCGACCGTGCGACGTACGCGGTGGTCTCCCACGGTGACGTCATCAAGGCCATCCTCGCCGATGCACTCGGCAGCCACCTCGATCAGTTCCAGCGGATCGTGGTCGATCCCGCGTCGGTCTCGGTGCTGCGCTACGGACCGCGCGGAGTCCAGGTCCTTCACGTCAACGACCGGGGCACGGATCTCGCTGGCCTGGCCCGCACACGTCGGCGCCGCACGGTCGAGGGCGCGGTCGGGGGCGGCTCGGGCGAGCACTAGCGGGGCACGGCGGCTACCGTTGTCGCGTGGCTCGGCGCATCCATTCCTACGTCGACCCGAGGCGATTCGTCGCCGGCACCGTCGGGATGCCGGGTGAGCGGACGTTCTACCTCCAGGCGTCCGACGATCGGTCGGTGACGTCCGTGGCCCTGGAAAAGGCCCAGGTGGCTCTCGTGGCCGAGCGCATCGAACGACTTCTCGCGCAGGCGGGGGTCGAAGCGAACGCCGGGATGGACGACAGCGATCCCCTCAGCCTCCCCCTCGAGGAGGAGTTCCGCGTGGGAGCGCTCGGCCTGGCCTGGCTTCCCGATGAGGGTGACGGTGACCGGCTCCTCATCGAGGCTCACGGCCTGGGCGAGGAGGAGGCCGCCGAACCCGGTGATGATGACCCCGACGCCGCGGACACCCTGCGCGTCCTGCTCTCGCCCGCCGCCGCCGCCTCGTTTGCGCGCCGCGCACAGGCGCTGGTCGCCGCGGGACGACCACCCTGCCCGTTCTGCCTGCAGCCCCTCGACGCCGGCGGGCACATCTGTCCGAGGGCCAACGGATTCCGGCGCCGGGCGTGAGCACGACGTCCGACCTGCGGACCGTGCTGACGTCCGGCGAGGTCGTCGTCGAAGGGCGACTGTGGGACTCGTCGAACTCCGCGCTGCGCGTGGAATGCACGGATGGCTCGACGACCGTGCGAGCTGTCTACAAGCCGCGCCGCGGAGAGCGGCCGCTGTGGGACTTCCCGACCGGAACCCTGGGTTGTCGGGAGGTCGCGACGTCCATCATGGATGCGGCCCTCGGGTGGCAGTTGGTGCCCGTCACCGTGTGGCGCGACGAGGCGCCGATGGGTCCGGGCAGCTTCCAGGTGTGGGTCGACTCGGACCCGGCCGCCCCACCGGTCGACGTCGTGGAGTCCGACGAGATCCCGGTGGGCTGGCATGTCGTGGCGGAGGGCGAGGGCGGGCGGGGCGATCACGTGTGCCTGGTGCACGAAGAGTCGGCGCCCCTGCGGCGCCTGGCACTGCTGGACGCGGTGATCAACAACGCGGATCGCAAGGGGGGCCACGTGCTGCGCTCGCACTCGGGGGACATCCGCGGGATCGACCACGGTCTCACCTTCCACGTCGAGCCCAAGATGCGGACCGTCCTGTGGGGGTGGGCCGGCGTACCGATCGACGATGCGTGCGCCGCAGACCTGATCAGGGTTGACCGGGATTGGGCGCCGATCGCCGAGGATCTGGCTCCGCTGCTATCCCGGGCCGAGATCGGCGCGCTGCGTGATCGCGTGCAGCACCTCGTGCGCGCGCGGGAGCATCCCTCCCCCGATGGGGCGTGGCCGGCGCTCCCGTGGCCGGCGATGTAGACCGCCGGGGGCACCCTAGGCTCGCAGCATGGACTCGTGGCCACGCCCCGCCATCCCCGAGCTCGGTCCCGGTGGCCGCCCCGTCCGCGTGCGTGACACGAGCAGCGGGGAGATCCGCCCCACCGCACCGGGGGAGGAGGCTCGGCTCTACGTGTGCGGCATCACGCCCTACGACGCCACACACATGGGACACGCGGCGACATATCTCGCCTTCGACACGCTCGTGCGCGCCTGGCGCGATGCCGGTCACCGGGTGAGATACGTACAGAACGTCACCGATATCGACGATCCGCTCCTCGACAGGGCCCTGGCGACGGGGCAGGACTGGCAGGAGATCGCGCGGCAGGAGACGCAGCTCTTCCGCGAGGACATGGCGTGGCTCCGGGTCGTGCCCCCGGATGAGTACATCGGGGCGGTCGAGTCGATCCCGAGTGTGGTGGCCTGCGTCGAGGGCCTGCGCGCGCGTGGCGCGGTGTACGACCTGGAAGGCGATCTCTACTTCGACGTCTCGGCAGACCCGCTCTTCGGGAGCGTGTCGGGCCTATCGCGCGACGAGATGCTCGCGCTCGTCGCCGAGAGGGGCGGCGATCCGCTGCGTCCGGGCAAGCGGGACCCGCTGGACCCGCTGTTGTGGCGGGCTGCGCGGCCGGAGGAGCCCGCCTGGGACACGCCCCTGGGCCACGGGCGTCCGGGCTGGCATATCGAGTGCGTCGCCATCGCGCTGGACCACCTGGGCATGACCTTCGACGTGCAGGGCGGGGGCCGAGACCTGGTCTTCCCGCACCATGAGATGGGGGCCAGCCACGCGGAGGTGCTCGAGGACGAGCGTCCCTACGCGAGGGACTACGTGCATGCCGGCATGGTGGGTCTCGAGGGTGTCAAGATGAGCAAGTCACTGGGCAATCTCGTCTTCGTGCATCGCCTGCGCGAGGCGGGCGTCACCCCAGGGGCCGTCCGGCTCGCTGTGCTCGCCCATCACTACCGCGATGACTGGGACTGGACTGAGACGGGTCTGAGCGAGGCGCAGGAGCGGATCGAACGATGGACACGCGCGGTGTCGCTCGATGCCGGGCCCGCATGGGAATCCGTCGTTGACGCCGTGCGCGCGGCTATCGCGGACGACCTGGACACGCCTGTCGCGATTCGCGCGGTCGATCACTGGGTTGCCGATGCGCTCACGCGCGGTGGGGACGACGTCGGTGCGCCCGCACGAGTGCGTGACGCGGTCGATGCCCTGCTCGGCGTCGACCTCAGCGTGGACTAGGGAGCGCTAGGACGTCTTCTCGTCGTGCCCGCCGAACTCCTTGCGTTGCGCTGACATGATCCTGTAGGCGAAGTCGG
Organism: Actinomycetota bacterium; assembly: GCA_016870425.1. Lineage (GTDB taxonomy): Bacteria > Actinomycetota > Actinomycetes > S36-B12 > S36-B12 > Mxb001. Next base: position 7,980 of record VGBQ01000112.1, read on the forward strand.
CCATGCCCTGGCTGTCGAAGCGTGAGTAGAGCGCCTCGGTGAGCACGGGGGCCGGCACGCCCTCCTCGATGGCAGCGATCGAGGTCCAGCGCCCTTCGCCCGAGTCCGAGACGCGGCCGGAGAACTCGGTGAGGTCGCCGGATCGCGAGAGGGCGAGAGCGGTGAGATCGAGCAGCCACGAGCCCACCACGCTGCCCCGTCGCCAGACCTCAGCGATCGCGGGCAGGTCGAAGGAGTACCGGTAGTACTCAGGGTGCTCCAGGGGCGCGGTTTCCGCGTCGGCGTCGCGCTGGCGCAGGCCCGTGTCGGCGTGCTTGAGGATGTTCAGCCCTTCCGCGTAGGCGGCCATGAGGCCGTACTCGATGCCGTTGTGGACCATCTTGACGAAGTGGCCCGCACCGCTGGGCCCGCAGTGCAGCCAGCCGGCTTCTCCGGGGACCAGCCCGCCCGTGCGGTCGCCCGTGCGGGGCGCCGAGTCGACACCGGGTGCGACCGACTCCCAGATGGGGTCGAGACGGTTGACCGCCGCGTCATCGCCGCCGATCATGAGCGAATAGCCACGCTCGAGGCCCCAGACCCCACCGGAGGTCCCGCAGTCGATGTAGTGGATGCCCGACGGGCGCAGCGCGGCGGCACGGCGTATGTCATCGCGGTAGTAGGAGTTGCC
>VGBQ01000113.1 GCA_016870425.1 Actinomycetota bacterium
CGGAGGCATCGGCCGCGCCATCGCGACGTGGATCGTCGATGGACTCCCCGACATCGACGTGACGGGCATGAACATCGACCGCTTGCACCCCTACCAACTCGCTCCGGAATACCGCGCTTCACGCACGGTCGAGTCGCTCGGCATGGTCTACCAGACGCACTTCCCCGGGAAGTCGATGAAGACGGCGCGGGGCATCAAGCGCTCGCCCCTGCACGATCGCCTCTCCGCGCAGGGCGCTTACTTCCGCGATGTCTCCGGCTGGGAGGGGGCGGATTGGTACGCCGGCCCGGGTGAGGTGGCCGATCCCGGTGAGCTGAGCTGGGGACGGCAGCGCTGGTTCGATCAGTGGGCCCGTGAGCATCGTGCCGTCCGCGAGGGCGTGGGTCTGATGGACATGTCCTTCATGGCGAAGTTCAAGGTCCAGGGCCCCGACGCAGGCGCCGTGCTCGACCGACTCAGTACCGCGCGCGTTGACGGCGAGCCGGGCACCATCACCTACACCCAGTGGCTCAACGTCGGCGGCACCCTGGAGGCCGACCTCACGGTGACGAAACTGGGCGAAGGTGACTTCCTCGTCGTCGCCTCGGACACGGCGCACCGGCATGTCGAGACCATGCTCGCGCGCGCCCTCGAGGGGCAGCGCGGATGGGTCACCGACGTCACCTCGGGTCTCGCGCAGATCAACGTCCAGGGGCCTAGGTCCCGGGAGCTCCTGCAGTCGATCACGTCGGCCGACCTGTCCAACGACGCCTTCGGATTCCGCGCCGCACGCGAGATCGACCTGGGCTCCGCGCGCGTGCTGTGCGTGCGCATCACCTACCTCGGCGAGCTCGGCTACGAGCTCTTCGTGCCCACGGAGCAGGCGGCGTACGTCTATGACCTCGTGACGCAGGCGGGCGCGGCGTACGACCTCGCCCACGTCGGCCTCAAGGCCCTGTCATCCCTGCGCATGGAGAAGGCCTACCGCGACTTCGGTCACGACATCGACAACACCGACTCCCCCCTCGAGGTCGGCCTCGGCTTCACGATCGACTGGGACAAGGACTTCGTCGGCCGCCAGGCGGTCACCGCGGTCAAGGAGTCGGGACCGCTCATGCGGCGCCTCGCACAGGTGCGGATTCTCGACCCCGAGCCGCTGATGTTCCACGGCGAGGTCGTCTACCGCGACGGAGTGCCGGTCGGATACATCCGTGCCGCCAGCTACGGACACACTCTCGGCGGAGCTGTGGGGCTGGCCATGATCGAGACCGGCGAGCCGGTGACGCCGGAGGTCATCAACTCTGGCACGTGGGAGGTTGATGTCGCCGGAGTGCGCTACCCCGCGACGGCATCACTGCGTCCGATGTACGACTCGGACAACGCGCGCATTCGCTCCTGACTCTCAGCCCGCGAAGCGCACCATGCGGAAGCCATGCTCGCCCGCATCCAGCGACATCGCGATCGACCGCGTGCGTTTCCATGTCGCTCGATCGGCCGCCGTCGCCACGCCATCGACGAGATGCAGCCGGAAGGGATAGTCCGCATTGCGCACCGCATAGCCGCGAGCTCGCGTCACCTCGAAGGTGCCATCGGGTTGCTCGGTGAGCGTGAACTCGGTGAGGAGTCCATCGCCAGAGCGCGGATCGCGTCGGGACTGGGCTGACAGGAGGTTGCCGTGGCCGTAGGCAACCCACATCCCCTCGACCCGGTCGACAGGCTGCACCACATGCGCGTGATGACCGAGCACGAGGTCGACCAGTCCGGTGCGCGCGATGTCCCGGACGGTGCGCACCTGCTCGGCCGTAGGCCGGGCAACTCCTTCCACGCCGTGGTGCAGGCTCACGATGACGATGCGCGCCCCGCGATCACGAGCGCGCTGGGCGTCCTTGGCGATCCGCGGCGGATGGATGAGCGTGCAGCACCACTCCCTGCCGCCCGGCACGGGCATGCCATTCCATCCGTAGGAGTAGGACAGCAGCGCGACGGGTACGCCGTCCACGTCGATGATGCGCGGGGACCGCGACTCCTCCTGAGTGCGTGCTGAGCCGAAGGCCACCATGCCCGCGCGCTCGATGCCCTCGATCGTGCTCACCACTCCAGCGAATCCCTGGTCGAAGGTGTGGTTGCTGGCGGTGCTGCAGGCGTCGAATCCCACGTGGGCCATCGCCTTGGCGAGCTGCGGCGGCGATCTGGGCAGGTCGGGCCACGCCGTCCATGGGCCGTCGGGGGACCCCAGCGGGAATTCCATGTGGCAGATGGCGAGGTCCGCGGCTTCGACGACGGGGCGGATACCGGCAAGCATCGGTCGGAAGTCGACGGTGCCTTCGCGGGCATCCTCACGCGCCTGGGCGATGATCTCGCGGTGGGAGAGGACATCACCCACTCCGACGATGGTGATCTCGGCCGGCTCGCCATCGCGCGAGTCGGCGGCCACCGCGGTGGGAGCCGAGATCCCGAGCCCGATCACCACGAGGCAGGCAAGGAGCCCCGCTATCGGCACCGCACTGGGCGGCGTCCCCCCACGCATGTGCGCAGGCTACGACCACCAGAGCCGATGTGGAAGGGGACGCGCGATCGGGCGGCTCGTCGTCAGAGGGAATCGAGCCAGAAGTCCTGCCACCGCACGAAGATCAGGCCGAGCACGACGACGTACCACGCGGCGAGGATGAGTCCGCGCAGTCCGACGAGAGCTGACACCGCCGACGACCAGGAGGTCGGAGTCGGCAGCCGACCGGACAGCAGGTTGGCCGACGTCACCCAGACGAAGATCGGTGCGGTCACCGTCCACACGACCATGCACCAGGGGCACAGCGAACCGATCGAGTACAGGCTCTGCCACACCAGCCACTGCACGAAGGTGAAGCCCAGCAGCGCACCCGCGTTGAGCCCTAGCCACACCCAGCGCGGCATGGTCACGCCTCCCGCGAGCAGCACGCCTAGCGTGATGACGACGGCGAAGCCCGTGAGGCCGAGCACGGGATTGGGGAAGCCGAAGACCTCGGCCTGCGGCGTGATGATCACGGAGCCGCATGAGAGCACGGGGTTGAGATCGCATGCAGGGACGTACGACGAGTCGGCCAGGACGCGCACCTTCTCGACGGTCAGCTCGAACGCCGCGACGAGACCGAGGATGCCGCCGATGACGAGGATCCACGCGGTCGTGCGATCAAGTCGCCGCGCGCGACTGGCGCGCCACTCGGCGACAGGATCAGCGTCGTCGACGAGGTCCGTCGAGGGCGTCTGGTCGGCTACGGAAGACATGGCCACACGCTACGACGTCGGCGGCACACCGGCACGGGGAGGCTCACCGGCCGCTCGGGACCACATCGCCCGGGATGGCGTACATGATGCTCGCCCACTTCGCCTTCGAACCCGACTCGACCACCACGGCGTTGCCCTTGCCCGTCGTCACCGTCACGGTGACATTGATCGTTTGGCTGCAGCCGGCCTTGGTGCTCAGGGTGAAGTCCGGGATGAAGATGTCGAAGATCGCATGGTGCTGCTGCCAGGTGATCGTGGTGGCGCCGGCACCGGTCTTGGCCGTGGCGCGCGCCGTCGCGCAGGTGACGCCTGCCGTGCCCACCTGCTTCAAGGCCAGGCCGATGGTGACGCGGGCCAATCCCTGGGACGCCGTCTTGCTCGCGCCCTTGCATGCGGTCGGATAGGCGGGCTCGATGCAGTTGGTGATCGAGAAGATCCCGCCGACGCGCACGGGTCCGGGAGCCTGACTGACATCGAAGGACTGAGAGCCCGAGTAGGTAGTGCCCGGCTTCACCAGGAGGTCGCCGCCCTTCGGCACGCGCTCGCTCTGCGCCCAAGTCGGCAAGGCGGTGCTGATGTAGAGGAAGGAATAGTTCTTCGGGTCCGTCTTCTGGCTGACAATGGTGACGATCCCCTTGCCCGTGGGCGACAAGCAGTTGCCCGGATCGCACATCATCACATCGGCCTGGCACTTGTGCGTGCCAGCGACATCGGTGCTGAAGGTGAAGGTGACCGGGATGACGAAGTCCGATCCCGCCGGCCAGACATTGCGCCCCGCCTCGGCGGAGGTCACCCGACCCGAGGGACTCGTGCACGACAGCGTCACGCCCAGGAAGAGCTCGGTGGGGGCGGTGCCCTTGGCGTCCTTGACGACCAGCTCGGTGGCGACGAAGCGCACCTCATTGGCCTGGGCCTGGAAGCTGGTGGAGAAGAACTCCGTGTGGCGCTTGCGCGCATCGAGCTTGGTGGTGAGCGGAGTCACGTCCGTGACCGAGGGACTGGATGCCGCGGGGGCCGCGGCCGCGGTGCCGGAGACGATGCCCGCCGGCAGCGCGCCGAGGAGGAGGACGAGCGGGAGGGCAATGCGGGCGGCACGGGGAGTCATGTGCCACACGGTACGGCGTCCGCTGCGTCGAGTCGCGGCGATACCCTGAGGGAGTGAGCGAGCCGGCAGCCGAGGATCCCATCTCCGACGCTGACGACCGGCACCCCCTGCGCGTGCTCCTCGGCGGCCCCTGGGGGGCCGTGGAGTCCATGGCCCCGACCGTGCTCTTCGTCCTTGCGTACTTCGCCTCGGGCAACAGCCTGGCCATCGCGGTGGGCGTCGCCCTCGGGGTGGCACTGATCCTCGCGGCGATCAAGCTCGCCCGGCGCGAGAAGCCCGTGCGGGTGCTCTCCGGGCTGCTCGGTGTGGCCGTGGCGGCCCTCTTCGCGGCGTACCAGGACAACCCTCTCGGCTTCTTCGAGATCCGGGTGCTCGCCAACATCCTCAGCGCCCTGGCCTTCGCGGTGTCCATCCTCATCAGGCGCCCCCTGATGGGGGTCATCATCGGCCCGATCATGGGCACGGGGATGCGCTGGCGGCAAGATCCCGACCTGCTGAAGGCCTACTCCCGCGTGACCTGGCTGTGGGCGATCCTCAGCCTGGTGCGTGCCGCGATCCAGGTGCCGCTGATCCAGGCGGGGCAGCTCGCCTGGCTCGGCGCGACACCCTTCCTCTTCTACGGACTCGTGGCGCTCACGATCGCTGCGTCCTGGTGGGTGATCAAGCGCACGCTGCCCGCGGACCATCCGGGCATTCGCCAGCCGCGGATCCCCGCGACGGCGTAGGCCTCGCCCCCCAGTGGCGGTAGGTCCCGCCCCTCAGTGCCGACTGTGCAGTTGCGTGCACGTTCGGGCCCGATTTCGTGTACGCAACTGCACAGTCGACGCGGCAGGTGGGGCGCTCAGTGCGCCTGGCAGGTGGGGCACCAGTAGAGATTGCGGCCGGCCATGTCGGACCACGCGATCTCGTCACCGCACACCAGGCAGTCGCGGCCCTCGCGCCGATAGACATAGACCTCGCCGCCGTGCCGATCCCGGCGTCGCGCGCGGCCCATCGCACGCGGTGAATGCTCCTCGCGCACGGTGTCGATGCGACCCCTGCGCACCCCATCGCTCATGAGCTCGACCAGGTCGGCCCACATGACGATGAATTCCTCGCGGCTGACGTCCTTGCCGGGGCGATAGGGGTCGATGCCCGCGCGGTAGAGCGCCTCAGCGCGATAGATGTTGCCGACGCCGGCGAAGACGGACTGGTCCATGAGCAGCGTGCCGATCGGCGCTCGGCTCCGCGAGATGCGCTTCCACGCGCGCTCGGGATCGGCGTCCTTGCGGATCGGGTCGGGACCGATGCGCGCGGCAAGGGCCGCGACCTGGTCGGGGTCGAGCACCTCGCAGGCCGTCGGTCCGCGCAGGTCGGCGTACGCCGTCCCGCCCACCAGACGCAGCCGCACCTGGCCGACAGGCTCGGGCACGGGGCCCTTGGCGAACTGCCACTTGCCGTAGAGCCCGAGGTGCACGTGCAGCGTGCGATCGTCGTCGAAGTCGACGAGCAGGTGCTTGCCGAGGGCATCGGCCCTGAGAATGGTGGATCCATCGAGCAGAGCCGCGCCGTCGGCGAAGCGCCCCTGCGGGCTCGTGACCCGCAACTCCTCGCCCTTGAAAGTCCGCTGAATGCGCCGCGCCTGGCGGTGGACGACGTGACCTTCGGGCATGGCGCATGAGTCTGCCACCGGTCTGGCACCATCGCAGCGTGCGCGTCGCGGGAGTCGATGGCCGCCGGGGCGGCTGGGTCGTGGCGACCGTCGACCTCTCACGTTCGCCCCGCCTGGAGTCGCTGGACTACGTCGCCCCCCTCGCACCGCTCCTGGAGCAGGAGCTGGCCGTCATCGCCATCGACATGCCCATCGGCCTCTCCGACAGCGGCGCGCGCGAGTGCGATGTCGCGGCGCGCAAGCTGCTCCAGCCACACGGCACACGAGTCTTCCCCGCTCCCCCGCGCGTCGCCCTTGCCCACGTCGACGACTACGACGCTGCCTGTCGCGCGTCGACCGCGGCCACAGGCAAGTCACTGTCGAAGCAGACCTGGAATCTCCTGCGCTCGATCGCGGAGGTCGACGCGCTTGCCGCGGACCCGCGACTGGTGGAGTGCCACCCCGAGCTCGCCTTCGCGCTCATGCAGGGCCACCCGGTCGATGAGCGCAAGAAGACCCCGGAGGGTCGCGCGCGCAGACTCGACCTTCTGCGCCGGTGGCTGCCCGACCTCGGCGATCCGGCGTACGGAGACGACGGCCTGGATGCCCTCGCCTGCGCGTGGTCGGCCGCGCGCATCGCCACCGGGACGGCACTCACCCTCCCGGCGGGCGAGGTGCCTTCGGACGATGCCGGGCGACCGATGAGGATCTGCGCATGAGCGTGCACTTCCGCGACATCACCATGGCCAACCTCAGGGCCGTCTACGAACTCGAGGTCGGCCCGGGCCAGGACGGTCTCGTCGCTCCCGTCGGATACTCCATCGCGGAGGCGCACCTCTCCGACGAGGTCTTCCACTACCGAGCGATCTACGACGGCGAGACGCCCGTCGGCTTCCTCATGTGGGACGTGCAGCCCCCGGGAAATCAGTTCCCCGGCTGGGGCCTGTGTCGCCTGCTCATCGATCACCGGCACCAGGCCCGCGGCTACGGCCGCGCCGCACTCGACCTGCTGTGTGCCGAGATTCAGTCCAGCACTGATCGCCCCCGATGCCTATGGACGTCATACGAACCGCGCGAGGACGGCCCGCGCGAGTTCTACCGCCGCTACGGCTTCGTGCCCACCGGGGACGTCATCGACGGCGAGGAGGTCGCCCGTCTTGCGCAGTGGCCCGACGGCAGCCCCACAGACGATCCGTTCGCCTAACGCACGCGCCACATGCGGCGACCTCATCAAGCGTGGCAAGGAAATCCAGACTTCCTCGGCCCCGCAAGTCTTGACTTCGCGGCGGAGCTTTCCCGCAGGTGGGTCCAGGGGCAGCCCGCCTCACGTGCGAGCTCCATTGGCCACCCTCCGCGTGGGCGTCAGTCGAAGATCGGGTCGGCCGTGCGCGTGCGCTTCAGCTCGAAGAAGCCGGGCGTACCCGCGACCAGCAGGGTGCCATCCCAGAGCCGACCGGCCGCATCGCCCTTGGGGGCGGGCGTGACGACGGGACCGAAGAACGCGACGCGCTCACCATCGGGCCCGGGCACCGCGATCACCGGCGTGCCGACGTCCTGGCCGACGAGACCGATGCCCTCGGCATGGCTCGCGCGCAACTCCGCGTCGAACTCCGTTGACGTCCCCGCCGCGATGAGCGACTCGGGCAGCCCCAGTGCTGCCACCGACTCCGCTACGGCGGTCTCGTAGTCCTTGCCGCCGGGGTGGATGCGGGTGCCGATCTCGGTGTAGAGCTGGCCCACGACATCATCGCCGTAGTCGCGCTGCGCGGCGATGATCGTGCGCACCGGTCCCCACGCCTTGAGCATGAGCTCGCGATACTCCTCCGGCACCTCATTGCCCTCGTTGAGCACGGCCAGCGACATCACGTGCCACCGCACCTGCACGGGGCGGACCTTCTCCACCTCGAGCATCCAGCGAGAGGTCATCCAGGCCCAGGGGCAGATGGGGTCGAACCAGAAGTCCACGGGCGTGGGGGTCGGATCAGTCATGCGCTGACGGTACTGCCGGAGCCTCCAGATGGGTCTGCCAGGATGACGCCGTGAGCGACAATGTCACCCGTGCAGAGGCTGCCGAACGCAGCCAATTGATCTCCGTCGACGGCTATGACGTCGACCTCGACCTCACCACCGGCGAGCATCACTTCGCATCGACGACGACGGTCGCCTTCCGGTCCCGCCAGCAAGGCGCATCCACCTGGATCGACCTCATCGCACCCGAGGTTCTCTCGGTCAATCTCAACGGTCGCGAGCTCGTCACATCGGAGGTCTTCGACGGCTCGCGCATCCGACTCGATGACCTCGAGCCCGAGAACGTCCTGATCGTGAGAGCGCGCTGTGCCTTCATGCGCACGGGCGAGGGGCTGCACCGCTTCGTCGACCCTGTCGACGACGAGGTCTACCTCTACACGCAATTCGAGTCTGCGGACGCGCGGCGGATGTACGCCTGCTTCGAACAGCCCGACCTCAAGGCTCCCTTCACGCTGCACGTCCGCACGCCCGGCCACTGGGTCGCGGTGAGCAACGCGCCCGACCCCGGACAGGTGGATCTCGGGGACGGCACC
>VGBQ01000114.1 GCA_016870425.1 Actinomycetota bacterium
CACGACATCATCCTCCTGCACAGCCCCGATGCCGTCGTCGCTGCTGTTGGCATCGGTCACCCAGGCATGGTGTGGGACGTGCATGAGGACACCGCGGCCGCACTCGCCATGCGACCGTGGTTGCCCGGCCCCCTGGTCGGTCCTGTCGGTGCGGCGGTGCGTTGGCTCGAGCGCCGGTCCGAGGGCACGCACCGCATTGTGCTGGCCGAGCACGCCTACGCTTCTCGGTTCAGCGAGCCCCACCCGGTCGTGCTGAACACTCCACGGGTGCCCGATCGGGTACTGCCATCGGGTCGCGGACGCGCGGTCTACCTGGGCCGTGTCACGCACGCTCGCGGCGGTGCTGAGCTCATTGGACTGGGGCGCGACCTCAGCCGTCACGATGTGACGCTGGACATCATTGGCAATGCCGACCCTGACGTGAGTGCCCTGCTGGAGGCGGCCCGTGCTCAAGGCTGGGTGGAGTGGCGGGGCTTCATGGCCAACGCGCAAGCACTCGATGCCATCGAAGGTGCCACGGTGGGCGTGTCGCTGCTTCACGACCAGGCGAACTATCGACAATCCATGCCGACAAAGTTGCTCGAGTACCTCGCGCGAGGGATTCCCTTCGTCTCGACGCCACTCCCGTTGGCGGTTGACCTCGCTGAGCGCAGTGGTGCGGGCATCATCGTTCCCTTCGGCGACACCCGAGCGGCGACAGACGCGGTGCTCACTCTCCACTCGGACGATGATCGGAGACACGGCATGGCTGCCGCGGGTCGGGCGTGGGTCAAGGCAGAGGCGAATTGGGCTGTTGATGGCCCTCGCTTTGTCGACATCCTCAGCGACTGGGCGGGGGGCTGACCGCAGGTCACGCGTCCCGGCGCGGGCCTCGCAGCATCAGGAGTATGGCTGCCCCCGCCGCTTCAGCCACGGCCGCGGCGTCCGGCATGCCCGGAGTCTGCGTCGACACCGACAGATCGTCGAGGGATCCGATGATGCGGATCCCGGAGGCCGCCAGGTCGGCCCGGTCTTCCTCCGCCCAGGCGCGGACGGTGGCCACCATGCCCTCGGGCAGCCCCAGGCGCGGACCGCGGTCGGGGCGCTCGGTCCAGCCGCGTCGGATGAGCAGCCGCTGCCAGGCTCGCACCTCCCGCCGCCCCTCGCCCTCGCGACGTGCCACGAGGTTGAGTCCCTGCAGCGCCATACTTTCGGCTGCCGTGAGCGAGATGTTGGCGGCCTCGAGGTCGATAGCGGGCGGCTGCTCAGGCAGGGCGGGCATAACCGCGGCCTCCCGGAATCGGCGCCAGATCTCGCTCACGTCCGCGCCCGACGCCGGCACGGTGACGACGCAGGCACTGCGCGCCACCTGGGCCCAGCGGCGCGCGAGTTGCCCGTAGCGATACGCGCGCCAGAATCCGCGGCCCAGCTCGGCCTCCTCCCTGCGGGAGGTGCGTTCCTCGGAGCGCAGGGCCAAGTAGTCGTCGTAGGCCTCGAAGTTGCCATTGCGCATGTGCTGCTGCCAGGAGCTCGGTAGGACACGACCGAGGTCACGGGCCGTGATGACGACGTCGACGGGTGCGGGAGCGAGCGCTGTCACGACTGCGGCGGCACCGCTGGCACGCAGCACCGAGAGCGCCTCCGCCGACAAGATCACGTCGCCGTCAGCAGACGACACGGCATCCAGTAGGGCCCGAGCGTCGCTGCCGTCCTGGTGGGTCCATGCGTCCTCTTGCAGGCTGATCTCGCCTTGCGACCGCGCCAGGTCGATCAGGCCGGGGACGTGGTTGTGGTCGACTCGTCCGCGCGTCCGCACCGGGTACGCCGTCGCGGGAATTGCGGCGTCCTCGACGCATCGCTGCAGGACGCGCTGCAGGTAGGTGGTCGCGGTCTTGCGCGGACCGATGTGGAGGACGACGCGACGGGCCACTTCAGCGGCGCCAGTGTGGGACCACAGCGCGGCCGTGACGTCCGCGCAGGTAGCCGGCCGGGAGTGCGCATCCGAGAGCTAGGACCCACGCGACGGGAGAGACGGCCGGCACCGCAACGGTGGCCAGGAGGCCCAGCAGGGCGAAGAGGGCTGACGTGGCAAGCAGGGGGAACGCCCAGCGTTGACGGTTGCTGCGACGCGGCTCCGGCGTGAGTGCGACAGGTTGGGGAGTGCCTGACGACGTGTGACGCCGTGGCTTGCGCAGTCCAGCAGTCTTGCGGCGGCCGAGAGGTGTCTCCACGGGGTAGTCGCGCTCAAAGAGCCAGACAGCGCTGAGATCCTCGATCGCCTCGAGCTCATCGGTGGTGAGAGTGTCGCGCCAGGCACCTTCACGACCGTCCGTGATGTGGTTGGCCGTGACCCGAAGGTCAGGATTCACCCCCTCGTGGCGCCACTGCCAGACGCGCTCCTGCTGCTGCTCAAGCGTGACGAACTCGGCAATTTCCGCCACGCGCTCATCGGTCACATCGACACTAAGGAAGTCGGCGAGGCTACGCACGAGACCGGCTAGGTCGCCTTGGATCTCCTCGTAGCGGCCCGCCCACACTGATCCGCGCTGCAGCCAGAACGCGTCCCCGTGGATCTCGCGTCGCGCGATTGTCCGGCTGGTGGCCGGACCCCGTCGAGGGCTCCCCTCCTTGAGTCGGGCCTTGCGGAAGAGGGAGGCGACCACATCGCGCACGTCGCGGTAGGTGTAGAGATACAAGGCCCCCTCCTGCGGGAAGTCTCCCTCCGGGAGGCCGTGGCGGTAGTGGATCTTGGCGAGCAGGAGGTCCTCGGGATCGGCCGCAGCCGCGGGGAAATCACCCGAGGGGATCCCATGCGGGTTCCGAAGTCCAGGCCGCCCATCAAGGAGTTGGCGGGTGACCTGCCACACGAGAGTGGATCCGGAGCGGTGCATTCCGCAGACGAGGACGAGCACGCAAGCAGTCTAGGCGCGCCGGTGGCGTGGGCCCGCAAGCTAGTCGCGCGTCGCACCGCAGCCGGAGGTTCCGTCGGTCCGGTCCCTCGCGTCAGCGGCGCCAGCGAGGCGCCAGCGCGCGATCGCGACGACCCCTGAGGTAGGCGCCCACAAGGGCGCACCCGAGCGACAGGACCCACGAGAGGGCGGAGGCGGCGGGCACCGTGAAGGCCGCCAGGACCCCCAGGAGGGCAAGGACGGCGGACGTGGCGAGCAGGGGGACCGCCCAGCGTTGCCGGCTCCGACGACGCAGTTCTGGGGCCGACGGGGCAGGCAGGAGGCTTGCGGAGGTAGACGAGCGCGCTTGGCGTCGTGCCTTGCGCAGTCCTGCAGTCTTGCGGCGGCCGAGAGGTGTCTCCAAGGGGTAGCTGTGCTCGAAGAGCCAGGTCGCGCTGAGTTCCTCGATCGCTTCAAGTTCATCGGTGGTGAGGGTGTCTCGCCATGCACCCACACGGCCATCAGTGATGTGGTTGACAGTCACGCGAAGGTTGTCGTCGATGCCGTGATCGCGAGCTGCCTCGGCTCTCTGCTCTTGGCTCTGCGAATCCACGTCGCGGACGATCTCGGCAACTCGGGAACTGTCGACCGCAACGCCCAGATAGTCCGCGAGCGAACGGACGAGATTCGGAACGTCGTTACGAAAGTCCTCATAGCGCCCGACCCAGATGTCTGGCTTAGAGTTCCAGATCTCGTCTCCGCGGAGTTCGCGCCGCGCGATAAGGCGACTCTGGTCGGCTCCTCTGCCGGGGTCATCGGGTCCGAGTTCCCCCTTCCGAAAGAGGGAGGCAACGACGTCGCGCACATCGCGGTAGGTGTAGAGGTAACGTGCCCCGTCACTGGGGAAGTGCTCACGAGTGAGTGCCCGACGGAAGTGCACCTTCACCATGAGCAAGTCCCCGGGATCGGCGGCGGCCCCTGGGAACTCATCTGTCGAGATCCTGCGTGGGTTGCGCAGGCCTGGCGTGCCCTCCAACAGGTGACGCGCGACTTGCCAGACGAGCGTGGAACCCGAGCGGTGCATCCCGCACACCACGATGAGCACGCGCCCAGTCTATGCGTGGGTGCGGCCGAGCCCCGCGAGGTACGCGAGCGCCGCGCCGCCGGCCGCGGCGACTTCATCCGCTCGGGGCAGGTCCCCCGCTACGCCGGCCTGGCCAGGATCGACCAAGAGATCGGTTTCGGGTCCGACCAGGATGGCCGAGGTGGAGCGCAGCAGGCTCAGGTCATCGTCGGCCCAGGCCGACACGCGCGGCACCCATGAGGAGGGGATGCGCACGGGGGCACCGCGTTCGGGCCGTGGCGCGAAGGCCTCGCGGACGATCCGGGAGCGCAGCGCCCGCATGTCGGCGCCATCGGCCTTGTCCGGGTCGACCTGGCGATTGAGCGCGGCGAGGACGAGGACCTCGGGTTCGGTCAGGCCGACGTTGGCAGCGAGATCGTCGATGGCCGGCGGCGACTCCGGCAGGATCGGACCGAGGTCAAGGGCGCGGCGGAAGCGCTGCCAGAGCTCATCGGGTGCCGCGCCACGGCGGGGCACGGTCACGACGCTCACGGTGCGCGCCAGGGGCGCCCAGCGCTCGACGAGGCCGCCGATGGCGTAGGCGCGCCAGAAGGTCTGGTCCGGATCGTCATCCCAGCGGCGGAGGAGTTCGCGCGCGTTGCCCGCCCCGCGCCGGGTTGCCTGCTGCTGAAGGTAGGTGGCGAAGCTCGTGGAACGTCCATTGCGGATGTGCTGCTGCCAGGAGCTCGGCAGCACGCGTCCAAGGTCGCGTGCGGTAATGACCACGTGGGTGTTCGGCACTCCGAGTGACTCGACCAGTCGGCGGGCAGCGCCCGGGTCGATGACCGAGAAAGCCTCGCCGGACACGATGGCGGTGCCGTCCCACTCGTGGACCTTGCGGCGCAGTCGCTCCCAGGCTCCTGACTGCGCCTGGGCACGCGCGGGGGGGACCCAGGGGAAGGAGGCTGTGCCGAGGAGGCCGTACGCCGCAGCCTCGTGGTTGTAGATCTCGCGCCGCCCCTGCAGTCGGGTGGGGTAGAGAACTCCCTCGCGCCTAAGGTCGCCCGAGAGTCGAGCGAGCACGCGCTGGAGGTACGTCGTACCCGACTTCTGCGTGCCGATGTGCAGCAGCAGGCGATCCGCCACGTGGTCTCCCGATGGCCGGGGCGCGCCGGCGCCCGGAGGTCACATCCTCGCATGCGGCGATGCCGTGGCAGGCTTCGCACGTGCGCGTGGCGATCATCGGCAACTTCGACGGGGTCCATGGCGGGCACCGAGCCCTGGTGAGGCGGGCCCGGGAGCACCTCGGGGGAGACCCGAATGGCCGCGTCGTTGCCGTGACGTTCGATCCCCACCCGGCCGCCGTGCTCCGACCCGACCGCTCGCCGTCACGGCTGACGTCGGTCGACCGCCGCGCCGACCTCCTGCGCGACGCGGGCGTCGACGAGGTCGTCGTGCTGCAATTCACGCCGGAGTTCGCGTCGCGCAGCCCTGAGGACTTTGCGCGAATGCTCCGCGAAGCTCCGGCTATCGCGGCGGACGCTGTCATCGTCGGCGACAACTTCCGCTTCGGTGCGCAGGCTGCGGGCGATACCGCGATGCTCGCCGACTTTGGTGCCGCTCTCGGCTTCGACGTCGAGGTGATCTCGCTGGTGTCCGAGCAGGTCCCCGGTGATGTCGATGGTGCCTGGTCATCGACTCGGATTCGCGATGCCATTGCCGCGGGGGACCTTGCGGCGGCATCCGCGATGCTGGGCCGCCCACACCGGCTCGAGGGCACGGTGGTCCGCGGTGACCAGCGCGGGAGGGAGCTCGGCTATCCCACCGCCAACGTCCACGTGGAGGCAGATGCCGCGCTGCCTCCTGACGGCGTCTACGCCGGCCGCCTGGTGGTCGCGGGCGAGGGGCTGCCGGCGGCGGTCTCGATCGGCACCAACCCCCAGTTTGAGGGCACGAGGCGCCGCGTCGAGGCGTATGCCATCGGACGCGATGACCTGGATCTCTACGGCGTGCAGGTCGGCGTGGACCTGGTCGCGCGCTTGCGGGGGCAGGAGGTCTTCGCATCGGTCGATGAGCTCGTGGCGCAGATGGCCCGGGATGTCTCCGCCGCCGAGGCTGCCCTCGAGGGCTGATACCCTTTCCCTCGACGGTCTCAGGGCGGGCGCCCGGGGACTCGTGACGACCCCGCCGGGGTCACCGCTCACTGGTTCAGGGCCCATTGGCCCAGGGCCGAGGCGGACGACGCGCCCGAGAGGACATCATGTCGCTGGATAGCGCCACCAAGAAGCAGATCATCTCCGACTACGGCTCATCCCCTGAGGACACCGGCAGCCCCGAGGTCCAGATCGCCATGCTGACGCGTCGCATCAGCGATCTCACGGAGCACCTGAAGAGTCACAAGCACGATCACCATTCGCGGCGTGGCTTGCTCATCCTGGTCGGCCAGCGCCGTCGACTCCTGCAGTACCTCCAGCGCACGGACATCGAGCGCTACCGCTCGATCATCGAGCGGCTCGGCATCCGTCGTTGACGGGTGCGCAGATAGCAGGCATCCGTCGTTGACGGGTGCGCATAACTGAATAGTCATTCATCACTCACGATGCCCGCCGTCAACGATCGGTCGGTCCTCGGTAGTGGCTACCGGGTCGCAGGACCCGGCGGCCTCGATCGAAGACCGGCTCCCCGGACAGGGCGGTCGCCGTTCTGCGGGCCATGGGCCCTGCAGGCGGGCGGCCATGGCGGCGTGCGTCAGGTCGCTTGCGACCACTGTCCCTAAGGAGACACCGTGGAGGATTCCTTCACCACCGCCGAGGCTGTTCTGGACAACGGCGCCTTCGGCTCTCGCACTGTCCGCTTCGAGACCGGACGCCTGGCTCGCCAGGCAGCCGGCAGTGTGGCGGCGTTCTTGGACGACGAGACCATGGTGCTCAGCGCCACGACCGCGTCGAAGCAGCCCAAGGAGCACTTCGACTTCTTTCCCTTGACCGTCGATGTCGAAGAGCGGATGTACTCCGTGGGCCGCATCCCCGGTTCGTTCTTCCGCCGTGAGGGGCGTCCCACCGAGGATGCGATCCTCACGTGCCGACTGATCGACCGACCGCTGCGCCCGTCGTTCGTCAAGGGCCTGCGCAATGAGATCCAGATCGTGGTCACGGTGCTGGCTCTCAACCCCGACGATCTCTACGACGTCCTCGCGATCAACGCGGCCTCGGCATCGACGCAGATCGCCGGTCTGCCCTTCTCAGGTCCCATCGGTGGCGTGCGCGTGGCGCTCATCGACGGGCAGTGGGTTGCCTTCCCGCGTCATTCAGAGCTCGAGCGCGCTGTCTTCGACATGGTGGTGGCGGGTCGGATCGTCGGCGAAGACGTCGCGATCATGATGGTCGAGGCCGAGGCGACCACGGGGACCATCGATCTCATCGCCTCTGGCGCCACGGCTCCGACCGAGTCGGTGGTGGCCTCCGGCCTCGAGGCGGCGAAGCCGTTCATCCGCGCCCTCTGCGAGGCGCAGCAGAGACTGGCAGACGAGGCGGCGAAGCCCGTAGGCCAGTTCCCGGTATTCCTGGACTACGAGGACGACGTGTACGACGCGGTCGCTCAGATCTCGGCCGATCGGGTGGCTCAGGCCCTCACGATCGTGAGCAAGGCGGAGCGCGAGGACGCCCTGGACGCCATCAAGGCCGACGTCGTCGCTTCTCTTTCGGGGCGCTTCGAGGGCCGTGACAAGGAGATCAGTGCGGCTCTGCGCAGCGTGACGAAGAAGAGCGTGCGCGAACGCGTGCTGCGAGACAAGGTGCGCATCGATGGCCGCGGCCCTCGCGACATCCGCGTGCTCGCCGCGGAGGTCGACGTCATTCCTCGCGTGCACGGCTCGGCCCTCTTCGAGCGGGGCGAGACGCAGATTCTCGGCGTGACCACACTCAACATGCTCAAACTCGAGCAGTGGCTTGACACGCTCTCGCCGGACAATCGCAAGCGCTACATGCACAACTACAACTTCCCGCCCTACTCCACGGGCGAGACCGGCCGTGTGGGGTCGCCTAAGCGCCGCGAGATCGGCCACGGTGCGCTCGCGGAGCGCGCGCTGCTGCCCGTGCTCCCCACGCGCGAGGAGTTCCCCTACGCGATCCGCCAGGTGTCGGAGGCGCTGGGGTCCAATGGCTCGACCTCGATGGGCTCGGTGTGTGCCAGCACGATGTCGCTGATGGCGGCGGGCGTGCCGCTCAAGGCTCCCGTGGCCGGCATCGCGATGGGTCTGATCAGCGGTGAGGTCGACGGCAAGACGGAGTACGTCGCCATCACCGACATCCTGGGAGCCGAGGATGCCTTCGGCGATATGGACTTCAAGGTCGCCGGGACCAAGGACTTCATCACCGCGCTGCAGCTGGACACCAAGCTCGACGGCATCCCCGCGTCAGTCCTCGCTGGCGCGCTGGACCAGGCCCGCGAGGCTCGTCTGACGATCCTCGACGTCATGGCCGAGGCCATCGATGCTCCGGGTGAGATGTCCCTCTATGCGCCGCGGATCATCACGGTCAACATCCCGGTCGACAAGATCGGCGAGGTGATCGGACCCAAGGGCAAGATCA
>VGBQ01000115.1 GCA_016870425.1 Actinomycetota bacterium
TGAGGCCATCGCCGTAGAGCGGCACCCTGAGGCCATCGATGAGATTGGTGACGAAGAGCGGGATCACCTTCTCCGGGAACTGATAGGGCCCGTAGTTGTTGGAGCAGCGCGTGCTTGACACACTCATGCCGTAGGTCCGGTGATAGGCGCGGACGAGCAGCTCAGCCGCTGCCTTCGATGCGGCGTACGGCGAGTTGGGGAGCAGGGGCGAATCCTCGGTCCACGAGCCGGTGTCGATGGAGCCGTAGACCTCATCGGTGCCGATGTGGACCACCCGGGATGTCTCGTGGCGCCGGCAGGCATCGAGGAGTGCCTGCGTCCCCACGACATTGGTGACGACGAAGTCCTGCGGGCCGGCGATCGACCGGTCCACGTGCGTCTCGGCGGCGAAGTTGACGACCACGTCATGGCCCGGCACCACCTGGTCCAGGAGCACCCCGTCGCAGATATCGCCCTGGACGAAGGAATACCGCGGGTCCTGCGCGACGGCTGCCAGGTTGTCCAGGTTGCCGGCGTAGGTGAGTTTGTCGAGCACCTGCACGCCCTCGATATCGTCACCCAGGCTACCGTCGAGCAGGCTGCGCACGTAGTGCGAGCCGATGAAGCCTGCTCCCCCGGTGACCAGATACCTCACGCCCGCATCCTACGAGCGGGTGAACGCCCTACGAGCTGATTCGGACGACCCCGGTGAGCGTGCGCGCGGACGATGCCGAGGTGTACGCCGTGACCGTCACGGAATACGAGCCCGCGAAGGGCAGCATCCCCCGCGCCCGACCCTTCGACAGCGACCAGGTGAAGGGCTCGGGGAAGCCCGGCAGGCGCCAGCTAACCTGCCCGATCGCCTTGCGGAGGTCACCGCGCAGCCGGAGCGTGCGTGTGCCGACCCGCGTGCCGGACAGCCCCACCGATGTCCCCGACAGTCGGACGGTGGCCTTCGCGGAGGGTGGGTCAGGCAGCCGCACGGAGAAGCCGAGGGCGTTGGAGACGGTGTGCCCGTCAGCACTGATGACGCGGTACACGAGGGCATAGCGACCCGCGGAAGTCAAGCGCACCGATGCGGTCACGGATGAGCCGGTAACGCGCGCGGGTCCCGACAGCGTGACACCCGAGGAGGTGAGCACGCGCAGGGCCGACGCCGAGCCACTCACGGACTCACTAAAGGTGATGTGCGCGCTCGTGAGCGATGACGCGTTGGCTCCCTCCGCGGGACTGCTGGAGACGACGCGTGCATGCCCCCAGGCCGGACCGGCGCACACGAGGGCGAGTGCGGTGGTGGCGGCCAGCATGCTGGCCGCCACCACCATCGGACGTGGCACTAGTGGCCTCCGCCTGACGCAGGTCCCACCTCGACGGTGGGCACCTCATCGCCGATCCAGGCGACCTTGCCCTTGACGCAGTGCTGCACCGTCGGCAATTCGACCTTGCCCTCGGCCGCGGGCCACTTGACGGAGACTCCGAAGTCGACGAACTGGTCATCGGGCAGCGGGTCGCCCGTGGCATTCCAGATGAGCTGGCGTGAGCCATCGGCTCGCTTGACGACCTTGGCCTTCCAGCCGCCGATCATTTGGGGCTTGGCAGACTCGAAGGACGCCGGGACGGTGATGGTGACCCGCTTGGTGGGCGAGCCATCGCATCCGTGGGGGATGCGCATCCAGAGGGCGCCGTACCCACCGGCGGTGGCCTTGCCGCCGTACATCTGGACGGTCGCATGTGCGGAAGCTGGCGAAGCAGCGAGGAGCCCAGCACCCGCGATGAGGGCGGTGCAGGCCGATGCCGCGATGACGCGGCGAAGTGAACGAGCATTCATGGTGAAACCTTTCGTGAAGGCGCGCAGGCGCGCGCTGAATGGGGACCGTGCGGTCATGCACTGCGGACTAGACGCAGTAGGCCGGCGGTCCCCTCCTCACGAGTACGTCGGACAAGCCGAGGGGGACGCTGGGCGCCTCGGGGCGGTCGAAAAGCGGAGCCGCCACCCGGTGAGGGTGGGGTGAAGCGGGCACGGCGTAGGTGCGAATGGTGCCGCCGAGGATGGCGACCGCTGCGCTCAGCAGCCAGTCCGCATTCACGAGCAGGAGGGCCAGCAGACCGGCTGACACCGTGTGGGCAGCTGCCATGCCGGGTGACGGCACCAGCGCGCTGAAGTCACGGGCTGTCAGGGTCGATGCCGCGGGGCCATGATGCAGCGCGAGGGTGGAGACGCCATCTCCGGCCGTGGGCAGCGAGAACCACGCAAACCACGCATGCAGGGCGAACTGCCCGATCACCATCGCCGCGATAGCGCGGGTCCAACCCAACCGGGTGCGGCATACCCCAAGAGCCGCGGCGGCGAGGATCACCACGGTGACCGCAGCAAGGGGCCACGATGGGGGGTGGCCGTGGGTTGCGTGTGCTGCCGCCGTCACCAGGGTGATGACCAGGCTCAGGGCTACTGCGCGGACGCCCGCGGCACCGCGCACCGGGGGGCCACTGAGCACGCGTGCACCCTAGCCCACCTATCCATCCCTTAGCGGGCGAAGATCGCCTATCCCTTCACGCGAGGCCCTGTGCGGCAGCGGCCTCACGCAGGGCCTCGCGTGAATCGGGATGGGCTGCGTGCTCGATGAGCGAGCGAGCCTGGTCGCGCTCACTGAGCCCAACGATAGGTGCCACGCCCTGCTCGGTGACGACATAGCTGTGCTGGAAGGAGGTCACGGGCTCGTCGAGACGGGGCACGATCGTCGACACCTGGGCCTTGGCATGCCACGAGGGCAGCGCGATGTAGCTCGCACCACCGCGGGAGTGGAGGGCCCCGTCGATGAAGTCGACGGAGCCGCCGAAGCCGCTGTAGATGCGGCCCTTCATGCGGCTCGCATTCGCCTGGTCAAAGAGATCCACCTGCAGTGCCGCGTTGACACTGGTCATCTGACGCTGTCGCGCGATGCGACCGGGGTCGTTGGTCGTCTCGGTGCGCAGCATCCGGACACGGTGATTGAGATGCACGAAGTCGTAGAGGTCACGTGAGCCAAAGAGGAAGGACGCCGTGAGTGGGATCTGCGGGTCGAGTGCGCCGCGATGCTCAAGGGCCAGGGCGCCGTCGGAGAACATCTCCGACCAGATCCGCAGGCCTCGTCGCTCCGTGAGCCGATGAAGCACAGCATCGGGCACGTCGCCGATGCCCAATTGGAGGGTGGCTCCGTCTGTCACCTGGGCGGCGATCCGGTCGCCGATCTGCTGCGAGACCTCCGACGGCACATGCGGTGCTGACTCGGCCACGGGTGCGTCCACCTCGACGAGGTAGTCGATCTCGGTGTCGTAGACCTGACCGTCACCGTAGGTATAGGGCATCTGCGGATTCGCCTGCACGATGACCGGAGCACCGACCTCGCGCGCGGCCTCGATCGCCGCCGGCATGACATTGACCTCGATGCCGAGGCTGACGGTGTCGTAGCGAGGGGCGGACGCGTGCACAAAGACAGCGTCCGGACGCAGCGGGCCGCGGTAGAGCGCCGGGACGAGGCTGAGCCGACTGGGGATGTATCGCAATCGGGGTGAGTGTCGCATGGCTGGTCCCACGAAGCAGGTCTCCAGGGTCACGCCATCGCGATCGGGGATGCCCGGCTGGGCATTGAGCATGTGCAGCGTGAACTCCGGCACCTGCTCATCGAGCACGCGCAGCAGTGCGGAGGGAGCAGCGAAGTTGCCCGATGCCACGATGCGTGGATTCGAGGGCAGGTGCGCGAGGACGCTCGTGAGTTGCTCAAGGGTGATGTGCTTCACCGCATCAGTGTCCCCTAGAGCGAGAGATCCTCGCTCAGGACCTGCTCCTGCAGGGACATGCGCAGGGGATCGAGGCGCAGGATGGCCGGCGGTGCACCCAGCACGTCGGGAAGCTCAGTCATCAACTGGGCGAAACCATCCGCGGCGCGATGCTCCTCCTGGGCGTCGTCGTCGCGGAAGATCTCGTAGAGCCACACGATGTTGGCGTCGTCCGGGTCGAGGTGGACGACGAACATCTCGGTGCCTGGCTCCTCCTCGAGACCGTCGCTGTAGCGATGCAGCGCATCCAGCAGCGCGGGTCGCATGCCCTCGGTCGCGGTGAGGCGCACGAGCATCCCCCGGCGCCCGGGAGTGAGGGATTGACGCAGTCGCATGCTGTGAGCCTACGTCGCCGGCAGCAGCCCCACCTGTCGCAGCCACGCCGCAGTCCGCTCGCGACCCTCGGCGAGATCGACCCGCGGTGCCCATCCCAGGCCCTGCAGGCGCGAGGTGTCGTAGGCACCGTGCCGGCGCAGGTAGCGGATCGACTGACGGTCCAGGTCCAGGCGCTGCCGCAGGCCCTCGGGCAGCACGGCCGCGAGCGCGCCCACGGCCGGCTCGGCCAGCCACCCCGGCACGGTCGGGGCGAAGCGCATGCCGAGCAGGTCGGCGTAGTAGCCGTAGAACTCCTTCGCCGGTGTCGCCACGCCGTCGGTCGCCGTCAGGGGTACGCCGCTCCACTCATCACCTGCCGCGATGACGGCCTCGATTGCGTCCACGAGGTTGTCGATGTAGACGTGATTGATGGCCGAGGGATTGACGTAGAGGAACGTGCGGTCGCGCATGTGCTGCACCGGCCGCACGATCCAGGGCGTGGAGTAGGGGCCGTAGACGTCGCCGGGGCGCACGATGTGCACGGCGAATTCCCCCGGCACGTCGACGTCGCGGAGCAGGTGCTCCGCTCGGATCTTCGTCGCGCAGTAGGGATTGGCTGCATGGTGCACGGGGCCGTCCTCCGCCACCCCGTGCGGGAAGTCGAAGCCGTGCACCATCACGCTCGACAGGTGCACGAACGACCGGGCGCCGGCATCGCGCGCGGCAAGGGCCACCCACAGCGGGGCCTGGGCGTTGACGCGGTCGAAGTCGGTCCACTCGCCCGACTCGGCGACGATGGCCGCCGTGTGCACCACGATGTCCGCCCCCTGCACGAGGCGGCGGATGTCCGCCGGGCGCGTGACGTCGCCCACGAGGTAGTCCACACGCGGATCGGCGTCGGGTGTGAGCGGGTCGCTCGAGTCAGGCACACGACGATCCAGGCCGCGCACTGTGGCACCGGCGTCGGCATAACGCCGCGCGACCGCATCGCCGATGAAGCCGGCGGCTCCGGTGACGGCAACGGTGGTCATCAGCTGAAGGGTGGCCTATCGTCGAGCCGGACGGAAGCGCGACCCGCCGAGCGCCACACGCGCGCGGTGAGATCGCGATCCTCAGGCGTGACGAGATTGCCCATCACGCGCAGGGCGATGGTCATGAGGAATTGCGAGCGCATGCCGACCGGGCCGAGGGTGGGCAGCAAGCCGGGCACGGTGATGAGCCCGGCGAGGCGTCGCGCGATGGAGAAGGCCTCGCCGTAGCGCTCGCGCAGCAGCCCGGGCCAGATCGTGGACAGGTCGTAGCTCGGGCCCCGCGAGGTGATCACCTGCGCGGCGAGGTGACCGGTCTCGAGGCCGTAGTCGATGCCCTCCCCGTTGAGTGGATTGACGCATCCGGCCGCGTCGCCGATGAGCAGCCAGTTGGGGCCGGAGACACCCGTCACGGCACCGCCCATGGGCAGCAGGGCCGACCACGGCGCGCGCACGTCGTCGTGCAACTCCCAGTCCTCACGCTGGCTATCGGCGTAGTAGGCCAGCAGGGAGCGGAGGTTGATGTCCGCGGGGCGTTGCGCGGTGGCGAGTGTGCCCACACCGATATTCACTTCGCCGTCGCCGAGGGGGAAGATCCAGCCATATCCCGAGAGGATGCGATCGTCTTCCCCGCGCAACTCCAGGTGCGAGGAGATCCACTCGTCGTCGCTGCGGCCCGACTTGACGTAGCCGCGCGCAGCGACGCCGTACGCCGTGTCGCGATGCCACTCGCGACCGAGCACGCGGCCGAGCTGCGATCGCGCACCATCAGCGACGACGAGACGGCGGCAGGCAATCTCGCGTACGCCGTCGCCGGTCTTCACCGTCACCGACGTGACCCGGTCGCCATCACGGGTGACGTCGACCGCTCGCGCGCCTTCGATCGCCTGCGCGCCGGAGTCCAGTGCGACCTGGCGGATCGCGTGATCGAGCTCCAGGCGCGGTGCGGCGCCGCCGTAGTCGGGGAGGTTGCCGCCGGGCCAGGGGAGATAGAGGAGCTGACCGAATCCCGCGGCGCGCAATCCCCGATTGCGCGCACGACCCTCGAGCCAGCCGCCGAGACCGAGGCCATCGAGCTCGGCGATCGCACGCGGGGTGAGACCATCTCCACACGGCTTGTCGCGCGGGAACTCCTCGGCGTCGAGCAGGACCGTGTCGAGCCCCGCGCGGGCGCACCACGCTGCCGCCGCCGAGCCTGCGGGCCCGGCGCCGACGACGAGGACGTCCGTGGAGGTCACGCCCCTATCGTCCCCTGGGGCGGGAGCCTCGGCGACCGGAGGGGTCAGCCGCCGATGGGGTAGTTGCCGCTGAACCAGAGGCCGCCGCTGAAGATCAGGCCGACAACCACGAGGACCCAGGTGACGATGAGCAGGATCTTGGCGGTGTTGGCGGCAGAGTAGGCACCCGCCACGTCGCCCGCGGCGTAGAGATTCTTCGCCTTGTTGTTCTGGACGATCGCGATGATCCCGGTGATCAGGCCGATGCACGACGTGCAGGCGCTCAGGATGGTCCCGATGATGGCGAGGGCGGTGTAGTCCTTCGGGGGACCAGCAGGCATGGACATGTCAGACATGGTGGCTCCGGGGGTCGTGGTTAAGGGGCTCCATCGACCCTAGGGCGTGACCTAGGCGCGTGAGGCGAAATGCGCGAAGTCGCATAGCCGGGAGCCCACGGGCTCATGTCGCCTCCCGTGAGCACCCCGCCTAGGCTGCCGGGATGAGACCCGTCGTGCTGCTCGCTGGTCTCTGCGGCGTCGCGTTGGCCGGCTGCGGATCTCCTGCCTCCACCCTGTCTCCGGCGGACAACATCTCCATCGACTGCCAAGCCGCCGCCCAGGCGATCGCGGACTATTCCGTGGCCTTCCGCGATATGGCGGTGGCTCTCGAAGCCTCCGATGCCGGCACTGCTGGGCCGGCCGCGGCAGAGTTCGGGCTCTCCGCGCGCGCCATCGTCGACCAGCTGCCGGGCCTGCCGCAGGAGGCGCAGGGGTTCGTGGCCGTGTCACAGCGCTTCGCCGATCGTGTGCGCGACGTCATCAGCGGCAACGGGGACCTGCCGCCACTCGCTGTCGAGGCCGAGACCCAGTTCGGCGATCAGGCCTTCGTCGAGAGCGTCGACGTGGTCGAGGGCTTCTTCTCGTCCAACTGTCCGACGACGATCATCCCGACGCCGTCACCCACGCCCTCCTGATCGTCAGTCGCCCAGCGCCCGTGCGATAGCGCTGACCTGGCCCTCGATCGCTCGACGGCCGATGCGGGAGTCGGGTAGTAGGCCCTCGAATCCATGCACCGCACCGGGCACGAGGTCGACTTCGACCGACACTGCTGCGTCAACCAGTCTCTGCGCATAGGCCAGGCCCTCATCGCGCAGCACGTCATGCTCGGCAAGAGTGATGTGCGCGGGTGCGACACCACTGAGGTCGTCCGCGAGGGCGGGTACGACGTACCTCAACCGCGGGTCACTGGCGGGCACCTCGCCGAGGTAGTGCTCCCACATCGCCATCACGGACTCGCGCGTGAGCGTGGGCGAGAGCCCGAGCATCGAGTGGTCCGGGTCGCGCGCGTGGGCGGCGCGGGAGTCAAGCGCAGGGCAACTCAGGGACTGCAGGGCGATCCTCACCCCGGCATCGCGAGCGTGCAGGGCGAGCCCCGCGGCCAGGCAGGCTCCCGCACTCGAGCCGTGCACAGCGACTCGGCCCGCGTCCACCCCGGGCAGATCGGCGAGGGCGGCCAGTGCTCGGCGCGCAGCATCTCGAGCTGCCGGCGCCCGGTGCTCGGGGGCGAGCGGATAGGCGATGCTCACCGTTGCGATGCGGTAATGAGCGGCCAGGGGTACGGCGACCCGCTCGGCACCCAGAGGCCCTCCCACGATGAAGGCGCCGCCGTGGAAGGCCAGCACGACAGGAAGACGCTCGTCCGAGCCGCGGGGTCGCCACATGATGGCTTCGACACCGCCGACGACGACCGACTCCATATGGACGTCATCGCGTGACCACCTCGGCCCGGGGCCGCCGTGCTCCGCCATGTAACCCGATGCCAGACGGCGGACGGCATCGACATCGCGGTAGTCGATATCCGGCGCGGGGTAGGCCGCCAGCCAGGCGGCGATCTCGGAGTCGACAGCGCCTGCCACCCGAGCAGGATGGCAGGCGCTGGGCAGATGCGTGGATCAGGCGGCGAGGGCGACCCCGCTGCGCACCGTGCTGGAGACGGCGCAGGTGATGATGCTGAAGGCCCGCTCGCGGGCGACGATGGGCTCCGCGGGGTCGGTGAGGACCTCGCCGATGACGGGGCTGAGCCCGACGACCTGGGCCGTCTGGGCGAGCACAT
>VGBQ01000116.1 GCA_016870425.1 Actinomycetota bacterium
GCCGGAGACGGCGACGCTGGAGGGCGCGGAGAGCCGCGATGCGGGCCGTGGAGCGGAGAAGACCGGGACGCGCAGGGACGACGTGCCGCCCGCCGGGGTGATCGTCAGCAGCGAGCTCGCATCCGAGAGGAAGTCACGCATGATCCCGAGTCCGAGGGGGTCGAGCGCAATCGTCGGATCGGCGCGGTGGATGAGCTTGGCGGGATCAAGCGTGAGTGTCACGGTGACCGTCGCCGACCCGCCCGCGGGTAGCGTCACCGAGCGGGGGCTGACGGAGTACGTCGCTCCCGGCAGGGTGCGCACGGGCGACAGTGCGACGGCGTACGACCGGGTCCCGCCGCTCGTGCGGAGATCCTTGACGCGCAC
The DNA here is from genome assembly GCA_016870425.1 of Actinomycetota bacterium. Classification (GTDB taxonomy): domain Bacteria; phylum Actinomycetota; class Actinomycetes; order S36-B12; family S36-B12; genus Mxb001. The sequence continues at coordinate 367 of VGBQ01000116.1, forward strand.
CTGCTTGGACTTGGTCGAAGCGGTGGTGACATTGAGGACACCGAAGGACACGCTCACCGCGCCGGCGTCGTCGACGACGTAGGCAACCGCATCGGTGCTGACCGCCCCCTCGGCGTCGATGCGACCTGAGCCCATGCGGAGGTTGTCGTAGACGGATCCTGAGCGGTCAGGGCCGACGTAGAGATCGTGGTCCGCGGTGTTCATGATCGCCGCCTTGACCTGCTCGGGTGTCCAGCCGGGATGTGCAGCCAGCACCAGGGCAGCCGCGCCTGCCGTCGCCGGAGCCGCCATCGATGTCCCGCTCAGCGACTCGCCGCCCGCCCCGGCGCCGACAGCGGCGGAGAAGATCGTGCCGCCCGGTGCGCTCACGTCGGGCTTGACGTTGCCCGCGAGGGCGGTGCCGCGCGAGGTGAAGTCCATCGCCGTGTCGGTCGGGTCCGCAGGCCCCGTGACGATCACCCTCTGGCTGTTGCGCAGGCTGCCGTCGAGGGTTGCGGTGACGGGCGTGCCAGCAGCGAGTGCGCCGTGCAGGGCATCCGTGGCGCCGGCGAGGCTGAGGAGCGACGGGATCCGCTCATCCCCGGAGATGCCGGCGATGAAGAAGTCCTCCGGCCCGCCGAGGATCGCGCCGATCGCTCCGGCGTCGGCGACATTGCCCACGCGCACAGCCGAGCCGCATCGGCGCGTCGCGTCGTTGGCATCCCACTGGAGCAGGACGATTCGGCCGTTGACCGCGGTGGCTTCGTCCGCGGACAGGGCATCGCAGCCGTCCGCGTTGTTGCCCTCTCCTACGGGTGTGGCCCAGTCGCCGATCTCGACAAGCGTGCCGCTGGCGGTCTGCGTCGCCCAGTCGTTGGCCCCGGCGAAGGACGCGGGATAGGTGTCGGCGACGCCGTCGATCGCGGCGGTGAATCCGTCGGTGACCTGGCCGTTGTCCTCGCTGGCGGCGACGGAGAGGGCCTTGACGGCATTGCCGGGTGACCCGGCGATCTCGTAGGTGTCGCCGGAATTGCCGGCGGAGGCGATGACGGAGATGCCGGCGTCGACGGCATTGTTGGTCGCCACCGAGTCCGGATCCTGCGAGGAGCCGTACGACGACCCGAGTGACATGTTGACCACGTCGAGGTGGTCGGAGAAGTCACCGTCGCCATTGGGATCCATCGCCCAGTCCAGGCCCTCGACCACGAGGTTGGTGGAGCCCTCGCACCCGAAGACCTTCAGGGAGTAGAGGGTGGCCTCGGGTGCGACGCCGGGACCGATCCCCATCGTGTCGAAGGGCGTGGTGGCGTCCCACGGGCCGGCGTAGGTGCTCCCGTCAGCGGCGACGCCATAGCCCGCGGCCGTGCCGGCCACGTGGGTGCCGTGCCCCTCGCAGTCGAGGGGGTTGTCGTCGGGCTGGGGGACGGACGTGTCGGGGTCTGCCGCGTTGTAGGCATTGCCGGCGAAGTCGTACCCGCCCGCGACCTTGTCAGCATCGGGATAGACGGGCGACTCGCCCGCCTCCTTCGCGGCGAGTGCCGATTGGTACGCCGCCTGCGTGCCGGGACCACCGAAGTCGGCATGGGTGTAGTCGATGCCGGTGTCCATGATGCCGATCGTCACGCCCTTGCCCGTGCCGGCGGAGCCTGTCCAGGCTGCGGGCGCGGCAATGAGCGGCACGGCGATGAAGTTGTCGCGCTCCTTGGGCACCAGGCGGTGCACGGCCCTGACGCCGGGGAGAGCTGACAGCGTGTCGATGTCATCGGCATCCGCGACCAATGCGACACCGGCGTAGACGTTGGTGGACTCGAAGATCACCCGGTCCGGGCCGACGGCTCGGCGTACACCGGCAGCCAGGCGCTCGACTCGCGCGATGGCGGCCCGCGTCGACACGCGCGCGGCGCGCGGCGTGAGTGCTGAGGTCCACGCGCGCACGGCAGGCTCGGCATCGAGCTCGAGCATCAGGCTCACCGAGGTGACCGGCTCGGGCAGCAGGGCACGGTCCGCGACGGTGGGCCCTTCGGGTGCCTGGGCACCCGCAGGCACGGCAAGTGCCGAGAGGGCGAGGATGGTGATGGATGCAAGCGCGGTGGACCGCGCGACCGATGCCATGCGCGAAGGCTAGACCCGCGTGCTGCGCCCCATCAGGCAGGTGGGCATTGTGCGAGGATCCCCGCGTGAAGGCCCTCGACGTCGCGCGCGCAGAGCGCCAGGAGTTGTGCGATCTGCTCCTCGAGGTCGGCCCCGACGCGCCGACCCTGTGTGCCGGTTGGACCACCCGTGACCTCGCGGCGCATCTGGTCGTGCGCGAAGCGCGCCCTGATGCGACTCTCGGGATCGTCGTCACGCCGCTCGCCGGGCACGCGGCAGCGGTGCAGGACAGGGTGGCTGCGCGCGCGTGGCCGGAGCTGGTGCGCGACGTGCGCACGGGGCCGCCGCTGCTCTCGCCCTTCCGCCTACCCGGTGTGCAGGGGCTCGCCGACCCCTTCGAGTTCGCCATTCACCACGAGGATGTGCGCCGCGCCCGGGCCGACTGGTCACCGCGCGCCCTCCCCGCGGAGGAGCAGGCGGTGCTGTGGCAGCGACTGGCTCGGGCCTCCCGGATGCTCTCGCGCAGGAGCCCGGTGGGCATTGCGCTGCGGCGCAGTGACACGGGCGAGATGGCCATCGCCCGGTCGGGGTCGCCGACCGTGACCCTGGTCGGTGAACCGCTGGAGCTGGTGCTCCGGCTCTATGGCCGCCGCGCGTCGGTCGTCGATGTCGAGGGCCCGCAGGAGGCCGTCGACCGCTTCGAGTCCGCGCACTTCGGGGTGTAGTGCGCGAGGGCACCGCCCCCTAGCATTCCTGTGTGACCGTCACCGCGCCCCGCTCCGAGCGGCCCACCCGCACGGGCCGCCTCGCCCGGCTCGTCGACTCCGACCCCTTCAACCTCGCCATCGCCGGGGTGATCGTCGTCAACGCGATCGTCCTGGGGCTCGAGACCTTCCCCACGGTCATGGCGTCGTACGCCGACCAGCTCATCCTCGCCAACAACATCTGCTACGGGATCTTCGTCGTCGAGCTTGTCCTGCGCTTCGCGTCCTACGGGCGGCGCCCGCAGGACTTCTTCACGAGTGGCTGGAACGTCTTCGACCTCATCATCATCGCCGGCGTCTGGATCCCGGGTGTCCGCGAGAATGCCACGCTCCTGCGCCTGCTGCGCCTCGGCCGCATCGCGCGACTCCTGCGCTTCCTACCCGATGCTCGGGTGCTCATCGCCACGGTCTGGCGCTCGATCCCGCCGCTCATGAGCATCGTGGTGCTCACCCTGCTCATCCTCTTCATCTACGGAATGGTCGGCTGGGCCCTCTTCGGGGAGGCGCTGCCGGCATCGTGGGGCACGGTCACGCGAGCAATGCTCACGCTCTTCATCCTCCTCACCCTCGAGAACTTCCCGACCTACCTCGAGGAAGCACTCACCGTCACCCCGTGGGCCACGGTCTACTTCGTCTCCTACGTCCTCGTCGCGGCGTTCGTCATCTTCAACCTGCTCATCGGCATCATCATCGGTTCGATGGAGAGCGCGCGTGAGCGCGAGGCACTGCGCGAGGCGAAGGAGTCAGGCATCACGGGCGACGCCGTGGCGCGAATCCACGACATCCGTGAGGCACTCGATGCGCTCGAGGCAGACGTGCAGATCCTGCGGGAACGCGACGCGGGTGCACGCGAGTAGCGTCTGGCCATGCCTCTCGTCGCCGGAGTCGACTCCTCCACCCAGTCGGTCAAGGTCGTCGTGCGCAACGCCGAGACCGGCGCTCTCGTCCGCGAGAGCCGAGCCACCCACCCCGACGGCACCGAGGTGCACCCCGATCGCTGGTGGACGGCTCTGTCCGAGGCGAGCCAGGACATGCTCGACGGCGTTCAGGCCATGGGTGTTGCTGCGCAGCAGCACGGCATGGTCACCCTCGACGACTCCGGCGATGTGGTGCGGCCCGCGCTGCTGTGGAATGACACGCGCTCAGCGCAGGACGCCGCCGACCTCGTCGCCGAGTGGGGTGGCCCGCAGGGCTGGGCTGACGCTGTCGGGAGCGTGCCCGTGGCGTCCTTCACCATCTCCAAGGTGCGGTGGCTTGCGCGCAATGAGCCTGAGCATGCCGCGCGTGTCGCGCGCGTGCTCCTCCCGCACGACTGGCTGACCTGGCGACTCGCTGGGCGGCCCGAGGTCGCCACGACCGACCGCGGCGACGTCTCGGGCACGGGCTACTGGTCTCCCTCAGCGGGCGACTACCGCCGCGACCTCCTCGAGCTCGCCTTCGGTCGCGCCTACGACGTGCCGCGCGTCGCCGCGCCCCACGAGATCGTCGGCGAGACCTCCGAAGGCATCGCCCTGTCACCCGGCACGGGCGACAACATGGGGGCGGCGCTCGGGGTTGGCGCTCTGCCGGGGGATGTCGTGGTGTCTCTCGGCACTTCGGGTACAGCATTCGCCGTCTCGGACGCCCCCACGGCCGACCCCAGTGGGCAGGTGGCCGGCTTCGCCGACGCGACCGGGCGCTTCCTCCCGCTCGTGTGCACGCTGAACGCCGCCCGCGTCGTGACGGCTGCGGCGTCGATGATCGGCACGGACCTCGATGGCGTGACGCGGATGGCGCTGTCGGCGCCGCCGGGTAGCGCCGGACTTGTGCTGCTGCCCTATCTCGATGGTGAGCGCACCCCCAACCTGCCCGATGCCACCGGATCCCTCCTCGGGCTTACGCGCGATGCGATGACCCCGGCCCACCTAGCGCGTGCCTCGATCGAGGGCATGCTGTGCGGCCTCGCCGACGCGGTCGATGCCCTGCGCGCGCAGGGAGTGGTGCCGGCTCGCATCCTGCTCGTGGGCGGCGCGGCGGCCAATGCCGCGGTGCAGGAGGTCGCGACGACGGTCTTCGACCTGCCCATCGTCGTGCCGCCACCGGGGGAGTACGTCGCCGATGGAGCCGCGCGTCAGGCGGCCTGGGCCCTCCTCGGGGGCGCCGAGCCACCGCCGTGGGTGCGCGCGGGCGAAGTCGTGCGCGACCCGGCGCCGGTCCGGGCCATCCGCGAGGCCTACGCCGCGGCTCGGCGTACCGTCCACGGCACCTGAGCCTGAGCCTGGGCCGGCGCCCGCTCCTCGCCGAGTGTGCAGTTGCGTGCAAGGAATGTCCGATTTGTCCGCACGCAACTGCACACTCGGCGCGGGGGGCGGGCGGCTATCGGCGCGGGGGGCGGGGGGGGGGGGGGGGGGGGGGACATGTCTGCCGGTGCTGGGCCACGGGTTGCTGGGAGACGGAGATCGGCTCGGCGGCCCTGCTGCGCGCGGCAGGTGCCGACCCTGCCGCCGACGTGGCCGACCTCTTTGCCCGGGCAACCCAGGGCCAGGAAGACGTCATCGAGGCCTTTGGCAGCATCGCCGACTGGCTGGGTGTCGGTCTGGTGAACCTGGTCAACATGCTCAACCCTCAGGCCATCGTGCTGGGTGGTCACCTCGGCATGACGTATGCGATCGCAAGTGATCGGGTGCTCAGCCAGATTGACGGTGCACTGCCAGCCTCCCGCGAGCTGGTTCGTATGTGTGCATCGCGACTCGGTGGAGATGCGACGCTGATCGGCGCGGCAGAGGTTGCCTTCAGTGCCCTGCTCGAGGACCCTGTCGGGCTGCTACGCCGCAGCGCCGCGAGCTGAGCCTCAGGTCACGTGCCCGGCTGGCGGGAGCAAGGCCACCGCCGAGCCGGTCGCTGCTGACTCCCGTGCCGCTTCGATGACCCGCAGGTCTTCCACGACATCGCGCGGGTCGACCGGTGGCGGGCCCGCCCCGGTGAGGGAGCGTGCGACGGCGCGATAGTAGGCCGGCCAGTCCCCTCGTGCGCGCGCGAGTGAGACAGGCGGGTTGCCACCGGTGACGAGGAGCGCGTCGTCGGCTTCGACACCCCAGTTGTCGCTCCCGGGCACTCGGCCGGCGCGCAGCGCGTCTTCCTGCGTGTCAAGCGAGTCGATCCACACGCCACCGCCTGTGCCGAGCAGTCGCAATCGCGGCCCGGTGAAGGTTGCCGCTGCGCTGACGCTAAGCATGCTGACGGCACCGCTCACGTGCTCGAGCATCACCTGCGTGTCGTCATCGGCGGTGACACCCGGGCGCACGCGGCGGACACTGGCGTAGACCCGATGCACGGGCCCGAGGAGGTGCAGCGCCTGGTCGACCAGGTGCGCGCCCAGGTCGTAGAGCAGCCCGGGCAGGTCCTCCGCTGGCCCGTCTTCGCGCCAGCCACCCTTGGGTTGGGGGCGCCAGCGCTCGAAGCGCGACTCCAGCCGGTGCGGCGTACCGATGAGCCCGTCGTCGATGACCCGGCGCGCGGTCAGGATCTCGGAGTCCCACCGCCTGTTCTGGAAGACATGGAGTTGGCGTCCCCGTGCTGCGGCGAGGTCGATGAGCGCCTGCGCCTGCGCGGCTGAGCCCGCGAGCGGCTTGTCGACGACGACGTGGAATCCGGCCTCGAGAGCCGCGGTGGCCTGGGGCACGTGGGCGGAGTTGGCGGTGGCGATGACCGCCAGGTCGAAGTCACCGGTCCAGGCATCGTCGGCATGATCGAGGACGGTCACGCCCGGCAGATCCGCTCGCACCTGCTGCTGCCGGGTGGGATCGGAGGTCACGACGGCGGCGACTTCTAAGCCCGGCTCGGCGCTGATCAGGGGGGCGTGGAAGGTGCGTCCGGCGAGGCCGTATCCCAGGAGTACGGCGCGCAATGTCACGGGCGGCTAGCCCCAGTAGACGTGCACGAGCCCGCCGGCCGGGAACTGGTCGAAGAGCCACGCGACGCCCTTGAGGTCTGCCACGTTGACGCAGCCGTGAGATCCGCCACCGGGGTAGTAGCCGCTGGCGGCGAACGTCGGTGAGTAGTGGACAGCGATGTCCCCGTTGAAGAAGAGGGCGTAGGGCATCGGGGCCCGAGGCGCGTTGGGTCCGTTGATGCCGGAGGTGGCGTAGCGGTCTTTGTACCAGACGCGGTAGGTGCCGGTCGGCGTATCGAGTCCGGGCACTCCGAAGCGCACATCGAGGGTCTGCACGACCTTGCCCTTGTGCACGTATCGCAGGAGCTTGGACGTCTTGTCGATGCACAGCGTCTTCTTCTCGCTGAGGCACTTCTTCGGCAACTCGCCTACGCTGCCACCGACCTTCTTGAGCATCTTCCAGGTGTCCTTGTTGAGCTTGCCATTGACCGGCATGAAGAACTTCTGCTGGAACTTCTTGACCGCTGCGCGCGTGGACCTGCCGTAGTAGGTGCTGGAGGTCTCCTTCTCCCGCAGCTCATAGCCGAGCCAGGCGAGCCGATGCTGTGCCTTCGCCACCGTGGCACCCCGGTCGCCGTGGACGAGGGGGAGGTCATCGGGGGCGGGGCCTGCGGCTGCCGCCGTGCCGGTGCCCACTGCCGGGACGAGGGCAAGGGCCAGGACGGCTGCGGCTACGGCGGTCCAGCGGTGCTTCATGTCTCTCCTGATGATCCTGCAGTTGTGACTCCACGCTATCGCCACTCAGGGGAGGATCGGGGGGTGAATTCCAGTCAGGATCGTTCCCCGGTTGCGAGTGCCCAGCCCGCCGAGCGGCAGCGCATGGCCGCGTGCGGCGACTACCGCTTCGGCCCCGAGGAGGCGGGTCCCTGGTACCTCTGGGGCCCCTACCTCGCCGAGCGCGCCTGGGGCACCGTCCGGGAGGACTACTCCGATGACGGCGACGCTTGGCGCTACCTCCCCTACGACCAGGCTCGGTCCCGCACATTCCGATGGAGCGAGGACGGCATCCTGGGCCTGTGCGACATCCGTCAGGATCTCGCCCTCTCTCTCACGATGTGGAATGGTCGCGACAGCCACCTCAAGGAGCGATTCTTCGGCCTGGACGGCTGGCAGGGCAACCATGGTGAGGACGCCAAGGACTACTGGTGGTACGACGACGCGACGCCGTCGCACGCGTGGCTGCGCGCGCACTATCACTATCCGCAGGTGGCGTTCCCCTACGAC
>VGBQ01000117.1 GCA_016870425.1 Actinomycetota bacterium
GGCCATGTAGAGCAGTTCGTAGGCGAGCTCGTGGCCCGGCTTGGTGTCGGCGTAGATCTCGATCTGCGCGGGCAGGTTGGTGCCGGTGTTGCGCTCATCCCACATCGTGAGTGGGGCCATCTGCGAGTACCGCAGGTTGAGCGTCGCGTAGGCGTCGAAGACACCGCGGCTGATGGCCTCCTCGTCGGGTCCCGGTGTCAACACGTGCTGCCCGCGCTTGCCGACGATGATCGCCGTGCCGGTGTCCTGGCACATCGGCAGCACGCCACCGGCCGAGACATTGGCATTCTTGAGCAGGTCGAGAGCGACGAAGCGATCGTTGGCGCTGGACTCCGGATCGTCGAGGATCGCGCGCAGTTGAGCGAGGTGCCCCGGGCGCAGGAGGTGTGAGATGTCGCGGATGGCCTCGACGGTGAGCAGCCGCAGCACCTCGGGGTCAACCTCGAGGAAGGTCCGATCGCCGAGTTCGATCGCGCGCACGCCCTCGGTGGTGATGAGGCGATACGGCGTCGCGTCCGGGCCCAGCGGCAGCGGGTCGACGTAGGCGAACTCGGGCATAGGAGCAGCCTAGGGTGCCTGCGCTTCGATAGGTTCGGCACCGTGAATCCCCCGGTGATCGCCGTGCTCGGTGAGCGCATCGTCGATTTCGTACCGGGTGCGGACCCCCAGGCCTACCGCGCGGTCGCGGGCGGGTCGCCAGCCAATGTTGCCCTCGGCGTGCGCAGACTCGGGGGAGACCCGGTCCTCCTCGGGCGCGCCGGCGATGACGGCCTCGCCGGTCTGCTGGACCGCGCCATCGTCGACAATGGCCTGTCGACGGCTGCGCTGCTGCGCCGGACGGGACCAAGCCTGCTCGCGGTGTGCACACGCCAGGACGACGGCTCGGTGAGCTACTACTTCTACTATCAAGGCAGCCCGGACCTGCTGTGGGACGAAGCCGACCTCGGCCAGGCCCTGGCGGCCGCGCGCGCCGCAGGGGCGACGGCGTGGCACACGGGGTCCCTGGTGAGCTGGCTCGGCCCGGGTGTCGACGCCGTGCTTGCTGCATGGCGCGCCGCACGTGAGACGGGCGGCCTCACCCTCAGTTACGACCCCAACGCCCGACCCGGCACGGTCTCGCGTGAGGTCATGCGCGCCCGCGTGGAGGACTTCGTCGGCCTGTCGGATGTCGTGAAGGTGAGCGACGAGGACCTTGCCTTCCTCTATCCCGGTGACACCCCTGAAGCCGTATGCATGCGCTGGGTCGAGTGGGGCCCGGGGCTCGTCGTCCTGACACGGGGTGCTCGCGGGCTCACGGCGTGGCGTCCGGGCTGCGCACCGGTGGAGGTGCCCGGCCGCCCCGTCACCGTGGTCGACACCGTGGGAGCGGGTGACACGGTGACCGCTGCCCTGCTGGTGGGGCTCGGCGATGCCGACGCGCTCGGAGTGCCGGGTGCCCTGGCGAACCTGTCGGATGAGGTCGTGCGTGAGGTCCTGAATCGAGCGGCTGTCGCTGCGGCGATCACGTGCTCGCGCGAGGGCGCCCAACCGCCCACGCGACTCGAGGTCGACGCCGCGCTGTCTTAGTCCGCCCCGCCGAAGTCGATGACGGCGTACCGCCCGAGTTTGTCCAGACGGTGCTCACTGGCCACCTCGCGGATGGTCCCGCTCTTGCTCCGCATGACGATCGAGTGCGTTTGCACGCCGTCAGCGCCGTAATGCACGCCGCGCAGGAGCTCACCGTCGGTGATCCCTGTGGCGCAGAAGAAGACGTTGTCACCCGTCACGAGGTCGTCGGTGGTGAGCACTCGATCAAGGTCGTGTCCGGCCTCGAGGGCCCGGGCACGCTCCTCGGCATCGCGTGGCCAGAGCTGGCCCTGGATCACGCCGCCGAGGCACTTCACGGCGCAGGCCGTGATGATGCCCTCGGGTGTGCCGCCGATGCCCATGAGCAGATCGACGCCCGTGCCTCGGCGCATGGCCATGATGGCGCCCGCGACGTCTCCGTCGGAGATGAACTTGATGCGAGCACCTGCCTCCCGCGCCTCGCGCACGAGCTCGTCGTGGCGAGGGCGATCGAGGATGCACACCGTGAGGTCGCCGATGGACATGCCCTTGGCCTTGGCCACGCGGTGGAGATTGTCCGCACACGGCGCCGTGATGTCCACGACGTCCGCGGCCTCGGGACCTGTGACGAGCTTGCGCATGTAGAACACCGCGCTGGGGTCGTACATCGATCCGCGCTCGGCGACAGCCAGGACGGAGATGGCATTCGACATGCCCTTGGCGCACAGGGTGGTGCCGTCGATGGGGTCCACCGCGACATCGACGGCGGGCCCGGTGCCGTCACCGACACGCTCCCCGTTGAAGAGCATCGGCGCGTCGTCCTTCTCGCCCTCGCCGATGACGACGGTGCCCTCCATCGACACACTGCCGATGAGCTGGCGCATGGCATTGACGGCCGCACCGTCGGCGCCGTTCTTGTCGCCCCGGCCCACCCAGCGGGCCGCTGCCATCGCCGCAGCCTCTGTCACACGGACGAGCTCCAAGGCGAGGTTGCGGTCGGGAGCCTCCGTCTCGCGCATGCCTGACTCTCTCACGCACCGGCGCCGAGGTGTGCGTCTCCGTGGGATCGGGGACGATGGTCTGGTGTCCACCGAAGCCCCCGAGCCTGCGCCTGCCCCCGAGGCTGCGCCTGCCCTCGAGGCTGCGCCTGCCCCGGAGTCGGCGGCACCGCCCGGCGAATTGCGCCCGACCGGGAGGCCCAATGCGCGCCTCCGGCAGACGGTGCGCGACATGCTCCTCTCGCTCGCGGTCGTCCTTGCGGCCATCGCGGTCATCATGGTGCTCACCTGGCGGCCGACCCCTGATCCGGTGCGGGTCATCGACCCGGTGCCGGCACTCTCCCTGGCGCGAGCCCAGGCGGACTATCCCGTGCTCTACCCCGAGGACCTCGACTCTGCCTGGAGACCGACGAGCGCCCGATGGGAGATCACTCCGGCATCTGAGCCCGATCCCGCATGGCATGTCGGCTTCGTCACTCCGGAGGACGCCTACGCGCAACTGGGCCAGTCCGCGACGGACGACCCGTCATACGTCGCGGGTCAGGTGGGTCCGGCCGAGCCGGCCGGGGAGTGGGAGGGGTGGCTGCGATACGACTCCGCGGAGCAGCGTGCGCTCGTGCGCGTGGAAGGCGGCGTCACGGTGGTGGTCTCGGGCACGGCGCCCTGGCCGACCCTGCAGTTGCTGGCCGAGCGGCTCAGTCCGACGGCGTCGCCGGGCTAGTCCGACGCCGTCGCCGGAGCTTCCTCCACCCGGTTGAGGCGGGCCTGGGCCCCGGCGAGCCACTCCTCGCAGACGCGGGCGTACTCCTCCCCGCGCTCCCACAGTGCCAGCGCCTCCTCCAGCGTCGTCTCGCCGGACTCGAGGGCGGCGACGACCTCGGCGAGGGCAGCCCGGGCTTCCTCGTAGGCCATCCCCTCGGTACCCGATCCCTGCGCCCGTGCCATGGAGGTCAGGTTAGGTCCTGGGCCGTCACGATGACTCCTCGACGCCCACGGTGAATGATCCGCCTGCCACGCGAGCGTCGAGCCGGTCCCCGGCGACCACCTCGCGGGGGTCTCGGACGACGGCTCCGGACTGCGCGCGGAGTACGGCGTAGCCGCGGTCGAGGGTCGCTGCCGGCGACAGCGCGACGAGACGAGCCCGCAGATGGCCGATATCGACGAGCCCGTGATCGATCCTGCGACGCAGATTGCGCCGACCGGCAGAGCGCAGGCGCGCGACCTCCTGGGCGTCAGTGACGATGCGGCGTTCGACCGCACGCCTGGCTCGCGCACGGCCCTGCGCGATGCCGTGGGTCTCCTCGGCGACATCCGGGACGATGCGCTTCGCCGCATCCGTGGGCGTGGACGCGCGCAGGTCCGCGACCAGGTCGACAAGCGGCACATCCTGCTCGTGACCGATGGCGGTGACCACGGGTGCGCGCGAAGCTACCACCGCTCGGATGAGGCGCTCGTTGCTGAAGGGCAGCAGGTCCTCGACGCTGCCGCCCCCGCGGGCGATGACGATCACATCCACCTCGGGCTGCGCGTTGAGGTCGGCCAGCGCATCGACGATCGCCGCCACGGCGGCGACTCCCTGCACCGCAACCTCGCGGATCTCGAAGTCGACGGCGGGCCAGCGCAGGCGGGCATTCACGGTGACGTCGCGCAGGGCGGCGCTCGCTCGCCCGGAGACCAAGCCCACGCGGCGCGGGAGGAAGGGCAGGGGCCTCTTGCGTTCCGTGGCGAAGAGGCCCTCCGCCTGGAAGAGCGCGCGCAACCGCTCGAGTTCGGCGAGGAGCGCTCCTTGTCCCACCGGGCGGATCTCCCGGGCACGGATCTGCAGCGCACCGCGACCGGCGTAGAACTCCGGCCGGCCGTAGACGACGACGCGCTGTCCCTCGGTGAGGGGCGGTGTGACGACGTCGACCACGGTGGTCTCCGCAACCACGCTCAGCGAGAGATCGGCCTCGGTGTCGCGCAGGGTGATCCACAGGGTGCGCATGCCGGGGCGACGTGAGATCTGGGCCACCTGGCCTTCGATCCAGATGCCGCCGAGCCGACCGATCCACTCGGCGAGGAGACCGGACACCGTGCGCACGGGGGCGGGTGACTCCGGGGAGGTCTCCAGTGCCATAGGGGCAGGCTACGGCCACGGATGCCGGGTTGGTCGCCGCACCATACGATGGCGGGTATGCCCGGCAAAGTGCTCCTCGCGGCCCCTCGTGGCTACTGCGCGGGCGTCGACCGTGCGGTGGTCACCGTCGAGAAGGCCCTCGACCTCTACGGTCCGCCCGTCTATGTGCGCAAGCAGATCGTGCACAACAAGTACGTCGTCCACCAGCTTGAGGAGCGTGGTGCGGTCTTCGTCGAGGAGCTCGACGAGGTACCCGAGGGGTCGACCGTCGTCTTTTCGGCGCACGGTGTCGCCCCGGCGGTGCACGCCGAGGCCTCCGATCGTGGCCTGAAGACCATTGATGCGACCTGCCCGCTCGTCACGAAGGTCCACTCCGAAGCCAAGCGCTTCGCCGCCGAGGGCATGCAGATCCTGCTCATCGGTCACGAGGGCCACGAGGAAGTGGTGGGGACAATGGGGGAGGCCCCGGAGGCCATGACCCTCGTCGAGTCGCCGACTGATGCCAACGAGGTGCGCGTGGATCCCGAGCGGCCTCTCGTGTGGCTGTCGCAGACGACCCTCTCGGTGGACGAGACCCTCGAGACGGTCGATCGGCTCCGGGAGAGGTTCCCCCACCTGCAGAGCCCGCCCAGCGACGACATCTGCTACGCCACCCAGAATCGGCAGGCGGCCGTCAAGCGCATCGCGGAGCAGTGCGACCTGCTCATCGTGGTCGGCTCGGGCAATTCATCCAACAGCGTCCGACTGGTCGAGGTCGGGCTCGAGTCTGGTGCGTCGAGTGCCTACCGGGTTGATGGTGTCGACGAACTCGATGAGGCGTGGCTCGAGGGGGTGGCGACGGTCGGTCTCACGTCGGGCGCGTCGGTGCCCGAGGTGCTCGTCGATGGAGTGCTGGGCTGGCTCGCCGATCGCGGTTTCGGCGACGTCGAGGAGGTCACCGCCGCGGAGGAAACGCTCGTCTTCGCACTGCCGCCGGAGTTGCGGCGCGACCTCAAGGCTGCGGGCTCGGCGTAGCCGGTGCCGACCGACGTCGGCGGATGAGCACGATGACGGCGGCGATGATCGTCGATCCGAAGATCCAGGGAGCGTTGGCGCCCAGGGTCGTGATCACCATGAAGGACTCGCGCACGACGAGGTCTCCCGTGGGCGGCAGGGTCAACTGGCCCGCGGTGACGGTCGCGAGGAAGAACGCCAGCGGTGGCGCGATGACGGCGACGATGGCGTCGTCTCGACGCACGACGAGGGCGCCGTAGACGCTGGCCGCCAGTAGCGATATCCCGGTGAGCCACCCGAGTTGGGTGCGGCCCACGACCAGGGCGTCGGCGAATCCCATGACGACCGTGACGCCGATGACGACGAGCCAGACGCCGGTGGCCCGTAGGCCGGGAGTGGCGTGGGCGCCCCGGCCGGTCACGGGAGCGGCCGCGATCGGAGGTGGCGTTGCCTCGTCGTCGGGACGGGGTGCGACTTCGGCGTACTCAAGGTCGATGTCTGCGGCGGCCACCGGCGGTGGTGCGACCGCCTCTGAGCTGGCGCCGCTCCCCAGTGTCACGGTGCGCAACCCCACCGCCTGGTCGAGGCTCAGGGCCGGCACCGCCCCATCCGCGGCGGCACCCTCAGCGCGCAGCGAGCGGAAAAGTCGACCGGTGCCCACCGTCGTCTCGCTCACAGGGCCTAAGGCTACGGGACGCCTACAGGCTCGCTGCGGGACCGCTCGCCGATGCCGGCTCGCGCGTCCGCTGGGTGATGGGCGCAAGCTCGGGCAGGGCCGCCTCGCTCACGCCGTGATCAGCCAGGCGTCGAGCCGACACGAGCACTCTGCCCTCCAGGGACCCTACGAGACGGTTGTAGTGGCTCACGGCGCTGTCGAGGGAGGATCCCATCCGCCGCACGTGATCCAGCGCGACACCGAGACGCTCGTGGAGTTCGAGGCCGAGGGCGTGGATTTCGCGGGCATTGTCGGCGATGGCTTCACGCCGCCACACGTGCGAGATGGTTCGCAGGAGTGCCAGCAAGGTGGTGGGCGTCGCGAGGATGACACCCCGCGAGAAGGACCGCTCCAGCAGTCCCGGATCCTCGCGTAGGGCGATGCCGAGGATTGACTCGGCGGGAAGGAAGAGGACGACAGCTTCGAGCGTGTCGTCGTATCGGCGCCAGTACTCCTTGCTGCCCAGGCGTTCCGCGTGCTGCGCGACATCGCGAGCGTGGCGCGCGAAGAGCGGGCCGCGGACAGCCTCGTCGGTCGCCGCTTCCGCCTCGAGCAGGGCGGCGAGGGGCACCTTGGCATCCACGACGAGGCTTCGTCCCGCACCCAAGTCGATCACCAGGTCGGGGCGCTGGGTGCCTTCGTCTGTCGCACGGCTGTCCTGCTCGGCGAAGTGGACACGGTCGATCATCCCGGCGGCCTCCACGAGTCGTCGCAGGTGCGCCTCACCCCATCGCCCGCGCATGTCGACCCGGCCGAGGGCACTCGCGAGCTGCCCCGCCTCTCGACGCACGACGTCGGTCGCAGCCTCGACGTGGCGCACCTGCTCGCTGAGCTCGGCCCGCATCCCCGCCTGGTCGGTGCGACGAAGTGCCTCGGCTTCGTCGATCCGACGCGCGAGGCGGTCGAGCGCGGACTCGACGGCCTCGAGCTCCGGGGCACGCCGGTGCATGGCGGCAGCCCCGCGCGCTGGCCCCGGGATTGTGCGCCCCACGAGGATGCCGAGAGCGAAGGTGATGATGCCGAAGAGTGCGCAGGCGAGAATGAGCGTGGTCGTCGTCATGGCTCCACGCTGACAGGGGGGTCCGACAGTTCGGTCGAAGTCGGGTCGGACGGTTCGGGTCCGAGGCTGGCGCGGCGATCAGGTCCGCATGGGGATGTAGTCCAGGGCCAGGGGTCGGGCCACGGCAGTGGCGTAGCGACGGCCCAGGGGGCTGACCCAGACGGGTTCGGGCGCTCCGTACGGGTCGATCGGATCTTCGGGCTCGACGCGCCATCGCGAGGACTCGCGGTGGCGGTTGTGGCGCGGACAGGTGGGGGACATGCCGGTGGCTGCGGTGCGACCGCCGCGGGAGTGCTCCGGGAGATGGTCGGCATCGCAGTGGCGCGCCTTCACACCGCAGGAGGGGTGCTTGCATCGGCTCTCCCGGTCGCGCAGGAAGCGAGCCAGCCGCGCGCCGGGGAATCTGCGGTTGCCCGAGTCAATGAGGTAGTCGCCCACGGGATCGGTCACCCAGCGGACCCAGTCGGCGTCGGCGGCGAGCGCGCGCACAAGGGCAGGGTCCAGTGGGCCATAGCCCTCGAGCTCACCGGGTGAATCCGTGAGATCCAGCAGCGTGGTGAGAGGGACGGTGACGCGAATCTCCACGCACGGCGGGTCAGTCACGCCGACGTCGGGTCGGTCCCCCTGGGGGAGAGAGGTCGAGTCGCGACCGATGGGCGTCAGGCCGAACGCCGCCATCAGAGCCGCGTGCCGCCACTGGCCGAGGCTGCGCGCGTCGTGCGCGGGTGCGTGCGCGCGCAGAGACTTGGCGTGGGCGTCGATCACCTCGCGCACGGCGATGGTGTCGACGGACGGCCCCCGCGCCGCAAGGCAGGCCATGCCGTCTGGCTCACCCCACAGGCTCACATCAGTCCGGTCGCGTTCGGCCTGCTCGCGCCTGCGCGCGGCTGCGGAAGGGTCCA
>VGBQ01000118.1 GCA_016870425.1 Actinomycetota bacterium
TACGACGGCGAGAACCATCTCGATGCGCCGACCGATGCCTCCAACCCGTACTTCGCCTTCGACGAGTCCAAGTGCATCGTGTGCAGCCGTTGCGTGCGCGCCTGCGACGAGATCCAGGGCACTCTCGCGCTGACTATCGTCGGCCGCGGCTTCGACTCCAAGGTGAGCCCCGGCGGGCGCAGCTTCTTCGACAGCGAGTGTGTCTCGTGCGGTGCCTGCGTGCAGGCCTGCCCGACGGCGACGCTCGAGGAGAAGTCGGTCATCGACCTCGGCATGCCGACCCGCACCGTAGAGACTACCTGTGCCTACTGCGGTGTGGGCTGCTCCTTCAAGGCTGAGCTGCGCGGCGATGAGCTGGTGCGCATGGTGCCCTCCAAGAATGGTGGGGCAAATGAGGGCCACTCCTGCGTCAAGGGCCGCTTCGCGTGGGGGTATGCCACCCACACCGACCGCGTGCTCACCCCGCTCGTGCGCGAGTCGATCGACGCGCCGTGGCGCGAGGCGAGCTGGGAGGAGGCGATCGGCTTCGCCGCCGAGCGCATCCGTGTGATTCAAGAGGAGTACGGCGTCGACAGCGTGGGCGGCATCACCTCGTCGCGCTGCACCAATGAAGAGGTGTACGTCGTACAGAAGATGGTGCGCGCGGCCTTCGGCACTAACAACGTCGACACGTGTGCGCGCGTGTGCCACTCGCCAACCGGCTATGGACTCAAGCAGACCTTCGGCACGTCAGCCGGCACGCAGGACTTCAAGTCAGTGCAAGAGGCCGATGTGATCATGGTGATCGGCGCCAATCCCACGGATGCGCACCCGGTCTTCGGCTCGCGCATGAAGCGACGCCTGCGCGAAGGTGCTCGCCTGATCGTGCTGGATCCGCGGCGCATCGACCTGGTGCGCTCGCCGCACATCGAGGCCGACTACCACCTGCAACTGCAGCCCGGCACCAACGTTGCCATCGTCAACGCGCTGGGTCACGTCGTCGCCACCGAGGGGCTCATTGACCGGGAATTCGTCGCGGACCGCTGCGACCCGGTCACCTTCGCGGCCTGGGAGGACTTCATCCGCCAGCCGGAGAACTCCCCGGAGGCCGTCGAGGGCGTGTCCGGCGTACCCGCCGAGGAGATCCGCGCTGCCGCGCGTCTCTACGCCGCCGGCCCCAACTCGGCGATCTACTACGGCCTGGGCGTCACCGAGCACAGCCAGGGCTCGACCATGGTCATGGCCATGGCCAATCTCGCCATGGCCACGGGCAACATCGGCCGCGACGGCGTCGGGGTCAACCCGCTGCGCGGGCAGAACAACGTCCAGGGCTCCTGCGACATGGGGTCCTTCCCCCATGAGTTGCCCGGCTACCGCCACGTCTCGGACGACGCGGTGCGCGAGCAGTTCGCGGCACTGTGGGGTGCCGAGTTGCGGGGCGAGCCCGGCATGCGCATCCCCAACATGCTCGATGCCGCGGTCGTAGGCGAGTTCAAGGCGCTCTTCGTCCAGGGTGAGGACATCGCCCAGTCCGACCCCAACACCCATCACGTGCAGCGTGCCCTGGAGTCCATGGATCTGGTCATCGTCCAGGACCTCTTCCTCAATGAGACGGCGCGCTACGCCCATGTCTTCCTGCCCGGCACGTCGTTTCTCGAGAAGGACGGCACCTTCACCAACGCCGAACGTCGCATTAACCGCGTGCGCCCCGTCATGGCCGCCAAGACGGGCAAGCAGGAGTGGCAGGTCACCTGCGATCTCAGCGCCGCGCTCGGCTACCCCATGCACTACGACTCGGCCAGCCAGATCATGGACGAGATCGCGAGCCTCACGCCGACCTTCGCCGGCGTCTCCTTCGCCCTGCTGGACGAAGTTGGCAGCGTGCAGTGGCCCTGCAACGAGCAGCACCCTCTCGGCACGCCGATCATGCACGTCGAGGGATTCGTGCGCGGCAAGGGCGCCTTCCAGGTCACGCCCTTTGTGCCCACGGACGAACGCACGACGCGGCGCTACCCGCTCGTGCTCACCACGGGGCGCATCCTCAGTCAGTACAACGTCGGTGCCCAGACTCGCCGGACAGCCAATGTCGCCTGGCACGACGAGGATGTCCTCGACATCCACGAGGCGGACGCCGAGGCACGCGGCATCGCCGACGGCACCTGGGTGACGATCGCCAGCCGCGTCGGGTCGACAGTGATGCGCGCGTGCATCACCGATCGAGTGCCCCCCGGTGTCGTCTATACGACGTTCCACTTCCCCGACAGCGGTGCCAACGTGATCACGACCGAGTACTCCGACTGGGCGACGAACTGCCCGGAGTACAAGGTGACGGCGGTCGAGGTCACCCCCACTCTCCGCGGGCCCGAGGCGAG
The DNA here is from genome assembly GCA_016870425.1 of Actinomycetota bacterium. GTDB lineage: Bacteria > Actinomycetota > Actinomycetes > S36-B12 > S36-B12 > Mxb001. The sequence continues at coordinate 2,352 of VGBQ01000118.1, forward strand.
CGTCGTCGCCGTGGGCGCGGAGCCGGTCAACGCCTAGCCGTGCGCATCGAGACGCTCACCCGGATGGCCGAGCAGATCGCGGCCAACTGCTCTGGACTCACCGACGACCAGGCTGTTGTCAAGATCACCGATCACCTGCGAGCCTTCTGGACCCCGGCGATGATCGACGAGTTGTCGGAGTTCGTCAGCACCCACCCCGGCGACGTCGATCCCCGCGTGGAGCAGTCCCTTTCGCGCCTCGTCGCGTGAATCTTGGGCAAACTCACCGTGTCGCGGCCCCGCATGGTCTTGGATGAGAGTCCATCCCGAGGAAGGAAGTGTCATGGCTGAGGACGACACCGAGGTAGGCGAGTCCATCGAGATCACCGAGCTGGTCGATGACGACGGCAACGTGATCGGCACCGTCGTCGATGACGTCATGGTCGTCACGAGCGAGGACGGCTCCATCGTCGAGGAGACGATCGACGTCTTTGATGCGGACGGCAATCTCGTGGTCGAAGAGGACGTCGTGGACGTCTACGACGCCGACGGCAACCTCGTCGCGGAGGCCGGCGAGATCCTCATCGAGGAGTAGCCGCTAGCGGATAGAGACGTAGTACTTCACGATCGTCTCCTCGACGTCCCAGCGGCCGTGCCAGCCCTGGGGGAAGACGACCGTGCTCCCCTCGGAGATCTCGGTCACCGTGCCGTCGGCATCCGTGACGCGGGCGCGCCCGGCGAGGATGATTACCGATTCCTCGTCCGGGCGGTCCACCACGGTCCAGCCGCCGGGCGTGCACTGCCACAGGCCCGTCTCGACGTTGCCCCAGGTCTTGAGGACCTTGCCACTCGTCATGGGCGTGCCGGAGTCGGCACCGGGCTTCAGGCCCCAGTCCTCCAGGCCGTCGTACAGGCCCTGCCAGGTCGAAGAGACGACGGTGGGGTGGCTCATGAGTCCTCCAGTAGACGGGAGCCAGGAGTCTACGGGGCATCTAGGGTCATCGCCATGAGCATGTTCGATCTGTCGGGCAAGGTCGCGATCGTCACGGGCGGCAGCCGCGGCATCGGCCTCGGCATCGCCAATGCATTCGCGGGAGCCGGGGCCGCCATCGTGGTGGCCGCGACGAACCCCGAGCAGTCGGTAGCCGCCGTGACCCAATTGCAGGCCGGGGGCGCGCGCGCCGCATGGGTGCCCACCGACGTCTCCGACCCCGACGCGGTGCAGGCCATGGTCGATCAGACGGTGAGGCTGTTCGGACGCATCGACATCCTGGTCAACAACGCCGGAATCAACATCCGCAAACGCCCGGAAGACCTGACACCGGAGGAGTGGCATCAGGTGCTCGCGGTCAACCTCGACGGGCCGTTCCTATGCAGCCGCGCGGCGTACGCCGTCATGAAGGCCGGTGGTGGCGGCAAGATCATCAACATCGGATCGCTCATGTCGATCTTCGGCAATGCCAAGGCGTCGGCATACGGCGCCTCCAAGGGCGGCGTCGTCCAACTCACCAAGGCATTGGCCATTGCGTGGGCGGCCGACGGCATCCAGGTCAACGCAATCCTGCCGGGTTGGATCGACACCGACCTCACGCAGGGGGCCCGTCAGCAATCGCCCGGCCTCGAGGAAGTCGTGCAGACACGCACCCCCGAGGGTCGGTGGGGCATGCCGAGTGACCTAGGGGGACCGGCCGTCTTCCTGGCGTCTGCCGCCTCGGATTTCGTGACGGGCACGACTCTCATCGTTGATGGCGGCTTCGCCGCGGACTAGGTCGCGAGCAGGGGATGGGCCGCCGATCCGCCATGGCAGGATAGGGCGGCCCGCCTCCGTAGCTCAGTGGTAGAGCAACCGCCTTGTAAGCGGTAGGTCGTCAGTTCAATCCTGACCGGGGGCTCTCACAGGAGCCTATGGCGAGCGCCATGACGATCACGACGGCTCCTGCGACCCGCAAGGGCATGCCGATGAAGAAGCGACTGGTCCTGGCTGCTGTCATCATCACACTGACGATCGTTCCCGCTCTGATCATGGTGGCAGTGACGTACATCGTCACAGGGGAGGTGCAGGCTGCGGCCACGTGGGCCTCGATACCGGCCATCGCCGGTATTGCCGCCGAGGCAACCGCGGGACGTCGCTTCGCAGTAGTGGCGGCCATTGCGACAGCGATGATCGCCCCCGTGTGCATCGTGGCTGGTGCGTCACCGGTCTCCGGTGCGGGCCTCATGGGCATCATGGCGATCACAATCGGGCAGCTGTCGAAGTTCGGCCTGCACAAGTCAGCGCTGCTCTACCCGGTCATGATGTCTTGGGCGGTCATCGACCCACCGGCGTGGGCCGGCCAGACGACCGTCGACCGATTCGACGAGTCCTATCTCCTGTGGATGTCCCTCATCTTCTTCGTGGGCGCGTTCATCCCCGCGCTGGTGCTGCCCTTCCTCATGCGCAAGCGTCCACGTCCGCCGCGCAAGCCCTACTCGCGTGACGACGCGCTGCCCTACACCGTGATGATCACCGTGCTCGTCACGGTGTCGACGTTCGTAGTCCTGTCCAATCCCAAGTGGTACGGCGGCGGCTTCATCATCGCCGTCATCCTCATCATGGCGCCCATTGGCGACACGCAGACGCTCAAGCCGACCATCATGCGCATCCTCGGGACCGTGGTCGGTTCGGTCCTGCTGGTCGTCGTGCTCTCGCAGGTCGATTCGCTCACCGTGATCTACCTCGTCGGCCTGGTCTTCATCGTCATTGCCCTCATTGCCCGTTTTGGCACGCACGTGTGGATCTACTACGTCTTCATGGTGCCGGCCACCGCCGCTCTCAACGCGACGACGTTCTCCCAGGTGGGCCAACTCGGCGAGCAGCGATTGGGCGACAACATCATCGGCGGCATTCTCGTGATCATCGGCTCGGCGATCGCCGTCTCCTACTCGCACTGGGCGCAGCGCCATGGCCGCGCGCACGACGACGATCCCGAAACCCACGGACTCCAGGAGACACCCGTCCCCGCTGCTTCATCCGCCTAGACGATCGTCAGTCGAGGGTGCAGGGCCAGGTGACGGTCGTGCGCGGCATCGGCACCTCGGGACCGTCCAGGTAGGTCTCCCACGGGGCGCCGGTCGGGCGGTGGCCCGAAGTGACGAACCACTGCTCGATCGCGGCGTACGCCGCAGCGACATCCGAGTAGGCGCCCACGTGCGTCGTCACGGCCGCGGTGCCGCCGGGCAACGTGATCGTGTGCACGTCGCCGTCCAGATCGAGGTCGGGCGGACACGGGAATCCCGCCTCCACTCGGAACAGCCCGACAGGGGCGGCTTCGCCGTCCCGCCGGGCCTCACCGGCGACCATGTCGTAGCGGGCAAAGGGCTTGCCGTCGACCGCGACCGCCTCGCGGGCCAGTGCCCCGAGGACCTGCTCGAAGGCGCGCCCCAGGAAGGCGCCCACTTCCTCGATGGAGCACGTGCCGGAGACGACGGCGGCGTGCTGGGGCTCGATCTCAACCGCATGGATGTCGTAACCCATGTCAGAAGAGTCCCACGACAGCGCCGTCGACGAGGTCAATCTTCTGGGCAGCCGGAGCCTTGGGCAGTCCGGGCATGGTCATGATGTCGCCGCAGACGACAACGACAAACTCCGCGCCCGCTGACAGTCGCACCTCGCGCACGTCCAGGCTGTGCCCCGTGGGCGCGCCCCGTAGAGCAGCGTCGGTCGAGAAGGAGTACTGCGTCTTGGCGATGCACACGGGCAGGTGGCCGTAGCCCATGTCCTGGAGCTCGCGCAGCTGGGTGCGCACCTTCGAGCTCGCGGTGACCTCATCGGCGCGGTAGACGCGCGTGGCGATGGCCTCGATCTTCTCCCAGAGAGTGGCCTCGTCGGGGTAGACGAAGGTGACCTCGCTCGGCTGCTCGCACATCGCGACCACGGCGCGTGCCAGATCCTCGGTGCCCGCTCCGCCATCGGCCCAGTGCGTGGCGAGCACCACCTGTGCGCCAGCATCGGACACCAGGCGGCCCAGGAGATCGACCTCAGCGTCGGTGTCAGAGGTGAAGTTGTTGATCGACACGATCACGGGTACGCCGTACACGTCTCTGACGTTCTCGATGTGGCGCCGGAGGTTGACTATGCCCTTCTCCAGCGCGCCAAGGTCCTCGTCGGTGATCGTCTTGAGGTCAGCACCCCCGTGGTACTTCAGGGCTCGGATGGTCGCGACGATGACCGCGGCCGACGGACGCAGGCCCGACTTGCGGCACTTGATGTCGATGAACTTCTCCGCGCCCAGGTCAGCGCCGAAGCCCGCCTCCGTGACGACGTAGTCCGCGAGCTTCATCGCCGCCTTGGTCGCCACCACGGTGTTGCAGCCGTGGGCGATATTGGCGAAGGGGCCGCCGTGGACGAAGGCGGGGGTGTGCTCGAGAGTCTGGACCAGATTGGGCTGGAAGGCATCCTTGAGCAGCACCGTCATCGCACCATCGGCATCGAGATCGCGGGCGCGGATGGGCTCCTTGTCGCGGTTGTAGGCGACGATGATGTTGCCCAGGCGCTCCTTGAGATCCTCGAGCGAGGTGGCGAGGCAAAAGATCGCCATGACCTCTGATGCGACGACGATGTCAAAGCCGTCCTCGCGCGGGTAGCCATTGCCGGGGCCGCCCAGGCTCACCACGATGTCGCGTAGGGCGCGGTCATTCATGTCCATGACACGCTTCCACGTGATGCGGCGCACGTCGATGCCGAGTGCATTGCCGTGGTGGACATGATTGTCGATCAGGGCTGCAAGGAGGTTGTTGGCTAGGCCGATGGCACTGAAGTCGCCGGTGAAGTGGAGGTTGATGTCCTCCATCGGCACGACCTGCGCGTAGCCGCCTCCGGCCGCCCCGCCCTTCATGCCGAAGACCGGGCCAAGCGATGGCTCGCGCAGGCAGATCATCGCGTCCTTGCCGATGCGGCGCAGTCCGTCGCCCAGGCCCACCGTGGTGGTCGTCTTCCCCTCGCCCGCCGGGGTGGGACTGATGGCGGTGACGAGGATGAGGTGGGAGTCAGGCCGCTCGGGGAGCGAGTCGAGCCAGGCGTTGGAGACCTTGGCCTTGTAGTGGCCATAGGGCTCCAGGGCCTCCTGGGGGATGCCAAGGGAGGCCGCCACCTCGACGATGGGGTCCATCTCGGTGGCCTGGGCGATCTCGATATCGGACGGCATGACTTCCTTCCTAGGACTTCGCCGCGCGTACGGCGTCGACGAGTGCTGGTACGACCGTCGCCGCATCGCCGATGACGGCGTAGTCGGCGAACGACATGATGGTCGCGTCGGGATCGGTGTTGATGGCGATCATCGTCTTGGCGTTCTTGCAGCCGGCGATGTGCTGCGTCGCGCCACTGATGCCGATGGCGATGTAGAGGTCGGGCGCGACCTTGGTGCCGGTCTGGCCGACCTGCTCCGCGTGGGGGCGCCACCCGGCGGACGTGACCACGCGCGAGCAGCCGACGGCGCCGCCGAGCAGGGCCGCGAGCTCCTCGAGCGGGCCAAAGCCGCCCTCGCCCACGCCGCGACCACCGGAGACGACGACCTTGGCCTCGGCGAGGCTCACGCCACCGCCACCGCTGCCCACGCGATCGACGATGCGTACGGCGAGGTCGGCATCGGTGAGCTCGGGTGCGAACTCCACGACGGCAGCGGGCCCGGAGCCCGTGACGGGATCGGAGGCGAAGGCGTGCAGAGCGGTCGACGCGATGAGCATGGGCGCGTGCACGCGGGCATCCTCCAGGACGTTGCCGGCCCAGCGGTTGCGCGTGACCGTGGAGACGCCGTCGCCGAGGGTGATCGACGTGCAGTCCGCGGCGAAGGGCTCGTCGAG
>VGBQ01000119.1 GCA_016870425.1 Actinomycetota bacterium
CGGCCAAGGGAGCCTTCTGGCAGCTCAGCCCCTATCGCACGATGACAGTCGTCCACGCCACGCACCAGCCGGTGAGCGCGCCCTACTTCGCCGGCGCGGACACCTGGAGCGGTCAACGCGAGCCCGGAGAGGTGCCCTGTCGCATCAGCGGATCGATGACCATCGACGAGCCGTCCACGGAGTCGGTCTCGCTCACCGGCTCTCTCACCAGCGGCATCGATGGCGGTCCCGGCGCGCCCGCGCCACGCATCGATGTCGCCTCGGTGGGCGACATCGGCTCGGTCAACGTCGCCAATCCGGCGCCGGGCGGGCCGACAGGCAGCACGTCGTACGCCATGGAAGCAACCGTGCAGCTGCAGGACACCCGTCGCCACGACCTGTCGCTGGTCGGCACGGCGTACTCCCGCTATGCCGAGTACTTCCGTCGGCTGCGCAAGACCGATCACTCGACCGGCTCGACGACGCCGATCATCGTCGCCCCGGACCCCACAGGTGCGGCGCTGCCCATCGTTCCGGGCAGCGCTCGGTTGCAGTGGAGCCGCGGCGGAGTGGTCGTCACCGGCACGCTCGGCATCGACTACACCGAGCAGGCGAGTGCGGGCACCATCACTCCGGCCTCGACAGTTCCCGGTGGGTCGTTCGTCGTCTCCGGCATCCCGACCCCCGTCACGCTCGCCACGACCGACTCGACGACGGGTGCCCAGCGGCACGACTTCGTGCTCCCGGCCAGCGCGCGGCCCCAGCCGCCCGATGTCGCCGCTGTGGTGCCGGCCTTCGCGTGGAATCCCGCGCCGACGGCGACCACGGCTAGCGGGCGTGTGACGTCGACGCGCTCCAGTGCATCGCTGCGCGTCTATCTCGAACGCCCCTGGTTCACCTCCGGACTGGAGGAGGACCTCGCGGTGCTGGTGCGTCCGCGGACCGGCGGCGCGGCGGTGAGTGACTTCGTGAGCCGCTGGGGCGGGGATCCCGCGGTGACGGGGGGCGGGAGCCTGCCTGCTTCCTGGCCCCGAGCGGCCGACTTCACCAATGCTGCCGGCACGGTCACGGGAGTCCGCTTGGCGGAAGGCTCGGCTCTGCGGGTCGATCTGGTGCGCTACCCGGTGGGCCGCAAGGCCGGCGATGGCTCTCTCATCGGCTGGGATGCAGAGCGAGACCAGTGGTACGCCGACATCGATGTTGACATCGACGACGCGTACCGGCCTTTCCTCCGCCTCGCGCTTGCCCGGTACCAAGCGGGAGCGCCACGGGACCTTCGCCTGTCACCGGTCACGCTGCTTGACGTCGTACAACTCGACCCGGCCCGCACGGCGACGGTCGCTCTGCGCCGTGCACCGCGCGTGGGATACCAGGCCGACGTCACGTTGACCGGACCGACCTATCTACGCAACCGGCTGGGAGCAGGCCCGGGCAAGACCTATCTCGTGCACGAGCGGCTCAGTGACGACGACACGCCCGGATCGGGTGCCGTGCTGTGGCAGGAGGTCGCGCGCGTGGAGGCGAGCGGGCGCTACTCCGGGGGAGAAGGGCGCTGGACGGGCAAGATCGGCCTGGGCTCCAGTGTCGGCGGCGGACGCCATCGCCTGGTCATCGAGCAGTACGAGGAGTGGCGCACGGACGGCCTTGTCGGCGGGAGTGGGACCAGGGGTCTGCGTCTGGTGTACCAGGACATCATCGCCCTGGGTTAGCTCAGACTTGTGCGGCGGTCATAGGCCGAGTACCAGGGTCTTGACCCCGACGGCGCTGCCCAGTGCCGCCTGAGGCCGATCCTTCGTGATCAGCGGTACGTCGTACCGGCCGGCCACAGCAAGGATCATGCAGTCGAGCGCGCCAACGCGAAGGCCACTGCGCAGTGCCTGTCGTCGCAACTCGGTTGCCGCTGGGAAGTCAGACGCGCTGTCGAACTGCAGGAGCGACGTGCCCGACAGCATGCGCGCGACGCGATCACCCTCCGAGCCGCTACGTGCGCCCGAGAGGAGTTCCATGGCGACGGGCTCCGTATGAGCGACCTCCCCTTCAACAACGAATTCGCGAAGTGGGCTTTGATCGTTGCGCAAGTATTCGATCCAGGCAGACGAGTCAGCCAGGAAGGTCGTCATCATCGTCATCCGGGGGGACAGTGAAGTCGGGGATCGACCCGGCCATGGCGAGGACTTCCTCCTTCGTCATGGGATTGCCGACGAGGGCGCGCAGGGCGTAATCGACGGCCTCACGCTTGGTGGTCAGGTGGTAGCGCACCATCACACGGTGGACGAGCTCGTCGTCGATGTCGATGTTGGTTCGCGACATGTGGACGACGATACACCTAGTTGGTGTATAGCCTTGTCGGCGGTGATCCGGGGTCTGCAGCGAACCAACCTCGTCTTGACGAGCGATATGGTCGATTTCGTCGCCCGGAGAGGCGAATTTTCAGCCGTTTGGCTCGTCAAGACGAGGTCGAAGACGTGGCTAAGGGCTCAGCAAACCGCTTGGGCGCCGGTGATCTCGACCACCGATCCGCACATGTACGCCGCCTCATCGGAGGCCAAGAACGCCACAAGCGCGGCGACTTCCTCGGGCTTGCCGAGGCGGCCGTAGGGCACCTTGGCCGCCAGCTCGGAGACCTCGATGCCCTTCTGGGCTAGCCCCGCTTCGACCATCGGCGTGAGGATCTCACCGGGGCACACGACGTTGACGCGCACGCCCATCGGTGCGTAGTCGCGCGCGAGGTTCTGGGAGAAGGCGATCACCGCCGCCTTGGAGACGTTGTAGGCGATGTGACCCGGAGCTGGATACATGCCCCACTGCGAACCCGTGTTGACGATCGCACCGCGACCGGCATCGATCATGCTCGGCAGGAAGGCGCGGCACATGTAGTACATCGAGTCGAGGTTGACGCGCATCGTCGCGTGCCAATCCTCGTCCGTGAGGTCGAGCAGCGGACCACGCCGGTTGATGCCGGCGTTGTTGATCAGTACGTCGACCCGCTCGTGCGTGGCGAGCACGTCCCTCGCGAAGATCATCACGGCGTCGCGGTCGGAGACGTCGAAGGCCGCAGGGGAGGCGCTCCCGCCATCGTCCGTGATGAAGTCGATCGTGCGCTCCGCAGACTCTCGCGTGGCGTCGCACACGATCACGTGCGCACCCTCTCGGGCGAAGCGCCGCGCGATCTCCGTGCCGATGCCGCCACCTGCACCGGTGACGACCGCCGTGTGGCCCTCGAACCTCTCCATGACCGCCCCTTCGCGATTTGTCTGACAATCTAGAGGTCCCAGGCAGTCCGGTCAGCGATTCGGCGTGTCGCTGGAGTTCGAACACCTGTTCGTCCTAGCGTGTGTCCCGGCGCCACTCTCCACAGCCCCATCGGCGCCAGGAGCCACTGTCGGACCCCCGTCCTACGGTCGCTCCACCTACGAAGACCAAGGCGCCGGGCCCCCGGCGGTGAGACAAGGAGAGGCCATGGCCGCCAAGCAGCACATCCCCAATCCCACGGCAGTCGCCAGCAGCGACCGCGAGAAGGCCCTCGATGCGGCCCTCGCCCAGATCGAGCGCCAGTTCGGCAAGGGCTCGGTCATGCGACTCGGCGAAGAGGGTCGCGCCCCCGTCGCCGTGATCCCCACCGGCTCCATCGCCCTGGACGTCGCCCTCGGCATCGGCGGCCTGCCTCGCGGGCGCATCGTCGAGGTCTACGGCCCGGAGTCCAGTGGCAAGACGACCGTCGCGCTCCACGCCATCGCCAATGTCCAGGCCCAGGGTGGCATCGCGGCGTTCATCGACGCCGAGCATGCCCTCGACCCCACCTACGCCCAGCGCCTCGGCGTCGACCTCGACAGCCTCTACGTCTCGCAGCCCGACACGGGCGAGCAGGCACTGGAGATCGCCGACACGCTCGTGCGCTCCGGCGCCGTCGATCTGATCGTCATCGACTCGGTCGCCGCACTCGTGCCCCGCGCCGAGATCGAGGGCGAGATGGGTGACAGCCACGTCGGCCTCCAGGCCCGACTCATGAGCCAGGCGCTGCGCAAGATGGCCGGTGCCCTCAGCCAGACCGGCACCACCGCGATCTTCATCAACCAGCTGCGCGAGAAGATCGGTGTGATGTTCGGCTCGCCCGAGACCACGACCGGTGGCAAGGCACTGAAGTTCTACGCGTCGGTCCGCCTCGACGTCCGTCGCATCGAGACCCTCAAGGGCGGTACCGAGGCCGTGGGCAACCGTACCCGCGTGAAGGTCGTCAAGAACAAGATGGCCCCGCCCTTCAAGCAGGCCGAGTTCGACATCCTCTACGGCGAGGGCATCTCTCGCGAGGGCTCACTCATCGACCTCGGCGTCGACGCGGGCATCGTCAAGAAGTCCGGTGCTTGGTACACCTACGAGGGCGACCAGCTCGGCCAGGGCAAGGAGAATTCCCGCGCCTTCCTCCGCGACAACCCCGACCTCGCCAACGAGATCGAGAAGCGCATCAAGGAGACCTACGGCGTGGAGGCTCGCGTTGACGTGCCTGCCGAGGCCGAGATCGACCTTGATGCTCCGATCGACGTTGTCCCGATCGATGACCAGGTCTGAGATCGGATTCAGTGAGCACAGCCTTCCGCCCGCCTCCGCCGATCGAGCCCGGCGAGGCACCATCCGACCCGGAGAACGTCGCCCGGATCCTGGTGCTTCGCCGGCTCGACGCGGCTCCACGCACGCGCGTGGAGCTCGAGCGCTACCTGACTCAGCGTGGCATCCCTGAGGACGTCGCGTGCATGGTGCTCGACCGCTTCACCGAGGTGGGCCTCATCGACGATCGGGCCTACGCGCAGGGCTGGGTGAGCTCACGTCACGGCACGCGAGGCCTGGGCAAGCGCGCCGTGGCCCAAGAGCTGCGCCGCAAGGGCGTCGCTGATGACGTCATCGCCGAGGCCCTTGAGCCCATTGACCCCGAGCAGGAGCGCGCACGCGCCTACCAACTCGCGCGGTCGCGCTACCCGCACGTGATGGGGCTGCCCTACGCCACGCAGGTACGTCGACTCATGGGCACGCTCACCCGCCGCGGCTACGACGCGGGACTGGCCAGTGCGGTCGTGCGTGACGTGGTCTCCTCGGAGCCCGGGGAGATGCCGGTCGTCTGAGCTTGTCGAGCCTGTGCCGTCTGCGTGACCGCCTGCAGCCACGGCTCGAAGGACCCCAGCATTGACTCCGCGAGACGGCCGAGTAGATCCGCCAGTGTGGCGAGCTCACCGTCGCTGAAGACGCCGGTTGCGTGGCCCAGGTAGCCGATGCGCAGGCCCTGTACGAAGTCCACTACCTGCTGGCCCAGGGGAGTCACGGTCACGGTCACCATCCGGCGGTCGTCCGGGTGGATGCTGCGCTCCACCAGGCCTTCGGCCTCAGCCTCGCCGACGAGGCGGCTCACGGTCGAGCGCTCCAGGTGCATCGCCGTTGACAGGTCAGTGATCGTGACCGGACCGCCGCGGGAGAGCTCAGACAGGGCCTCGCAGGCCAATACTTTGGACAGGTCCACGGGCCGGCCCAGGCCGGGCATGGGGACCGAGGCGCTCGGGGGGCGCGTGACCAGGCGTCGCATGCCCTGCATGGCGTGGTCCATTCGCGCCACCGACAGGGCGCGGGCTGCCTCATTTGCGTGTGCCACACACATACCGTAGCGTGAGCGGACCGTCTTAGCCAAGGAGTCCAACATGGGTGCCCTTTCTCGGTGGGCCGTCCGCAAGCCTGTCCTGGCACTCGTTGCCTGGTTCATCGCCATGGCGGGTGTCATCGGCATTGGCACCCAGCTCGGCGGGGAGTTCAACGACTCCTTCTCCCTACCCGACACCGAGTCCACGACCGCCACGGAGATGCTGTCGACGCTGCCGCCGAGCGGCTCGGGCGAAGCAGCCGTGCGCATCGTGTGGTCGCCCACGTCGGGCAGCGTCACCGACCCTGCCGTCGCCGCGGAGATCACTCCCGTGCTCGAGGAGATTGCAGCGCTGCAGTCCGTCACGTGCGTGAGCAACCCCTATGGCGATCCGATCGGTCGCGACTGCCCCGACACTGGCGGCGGAGATCAGCAACTGCCCGACTTCCTGCAGGAGCAGTTGGCGCCCGCCTTCGAAGCAACCGCACAGGCCACGTCGCCCATCAGCGCCGATGGCACCGTCGCCTTCGCACGCGTGAGCCTCGCCGGCAACGGCGCGGAGATCTCTGGACCCGACGCCAGCGCCATCGTCGCGGCGGTCAAGGCGGCCAACTCCCCCGAGCTCGCGGTGGGCGCCAGCGGTCAGGTGCTGGAGTTCGCCAATACCTCCCCGCCGTCCAGCGAGGCCATTGGCATCCTCGTGGCCATCATCATCCTGCTCATTGCCTTCGGCTCGATCATTGCCGCGGGCATACCGATCGTCGTGGCGCTCCTCGGCCTGGGAGTCGGGCAGATGCTCATCCTCGTCGTCGCGCGCTTCCTCGACGTCGCGACCTTCGCGCCGACCCTGGCCGCGATGATCGGCCTCGGTGTAGGGATCGACTACGCCCTCTTCGTGATGAACCGCTACCGGCAGGCGCTGCTCGCCGGCCACGACAAGACGGAGGCGGCGTACGAGGCGGTCGGCACCGCTGGTCGTGCGGTCCAGTTCGCTGGCCTCACGGTGATCATCGCTCTGCTCGGTCTCTTCGTGCTGCGCATCAACTTCTTCAACGGCCTCGCCGTTGCCGCAGCCGTCACCGTGCTGTCGGTCATGCTCGCGGCCCTGTGGCTGCTGCCGGCGCTGCTGTCGCTGCTCGGCACCAAGGCCTTGGCACTGCGCATGCCCTGGGCGCGCAAGTCCAAGGTCGACGGCACCAAGCACCCCGAGGGCCGCCGTTTCATGGCCTACGCGCGCCTGCTCCAGAAGCGCCCCATCGTCCCCGCGATCCTGGCGCTGGGCGTCGTCATCGTGCTCGCCCTTCCCACGCTCGGCCTGCGTCTTGGCTTCGCCGATGACAGCGGCAAGCCAGAGACCAACACCGCGCGGATCGCCTACGACCTCATGAGCGAGGGCTTCGGCCCCGGAGTCAACGGGCCGTTCTTTGCCGCGGTCAACCTCCCGGCCCCGCGCGATCTCGATGCGCTGGCCGAGACGGTGCGCATCATCAACGAGACACCCGGCGTCGCATCCACGCTTCCCAACGAGGAGATGCTCCCGATCTACTCGATCAGCCCCACCGCGTTTAGCGACAACGGCATCGTCACCTCGGTCCTCATCACCCCGGAGTCCGCACCCCAAGACGTGGCCACGAGCGAGTTGCTCGATCGCCTGCGCACGCAGACGGCCCCGCTTGTGCAGTCCGAGACCGGTGCGACGATGTACGTCGGTGGCGCGCAGGCGATCACGCAGGACTTCACGCAGGTCCTCATCAACGTCCTGCCGCTCTTCTTGGGGATCGTCGTACTCCTGGGCTTCCTTGCTCTCATGGTCCTCTTCCGGTCGTTCCTTGTGCCGTTGACGGCGGCCGTGACGAGCCTGCTGAGCTTCGGCGCGGCACTGGGCATCACCGTGGCGGTCTTCCAGTGGGGGTGGCTTGCCGGGCCGCTCGGCATCACGTCGACGGGACCGATCTTCCCCTTCCTGCCAGTCATGGTCTTCGCGATTCTCTTCGGCCTGTCGATGGACTATCAGGTCTTCCTGGTCTCGCGCATGCAGGAGGAGTGGGAGAGGACCCACGACAACGGTGCCGCCGTGCGCCGCGGCCTTGCCGGCTCGGGCAAGGTGGTGGTCATTGCCGCCGCGATCATGTCGAGCGTCTTCCTCGCCTTCGTGCCCTCGCCCGACGGCACGATCAAGCTCTTCGGCATCGCGCTGGCATCGGCGGTCATCATTGACGCCTTTATCGTGCGCCTCGTCCTCGTGCCCTCGCTCATGACGATGTTCGGCAAGGCGAATTGGTGGCTGCCTGCGTGGCTTGCCAATGCCCTGCCGCGCATTTCCGTGGAGGAGGGCGGCGATGAGATCGTTGAGGACGAGCCCCTGGATGAGGCCGACCCCGATGCGATTGGGGAGCGCGAGCGCGTCGGCGTCTAGCCCGGATCGAGAGGGAGCTCGACGGCAGGTGATCAGACCACCCGGATGATCTGCTCGTCCTCCTTGTCGAAGGCGGCGTCCGCGACATCGACCACCGTGCGCACGACGTAGAC
>VGBQ01000120.1 GCA_016870425.1 Actinomycetota bacterium
CGACACCCGGTCAGCGAAGCTCAAGGCCAATATCGTCACGAGCCAGCGCATCGCGGGTGTCGCCGTATGGGAGTTCGGCTTCGTGCTCGACGGCTTCTACAGCCAGATGGCGCGCAAGATCGCCCCACCGCTGGAGTTGCGCGCGTCCTTCGCTGATCCCATCCGCAGGGGTGACGCGACAGTCGTCACCGGCAAGGCGCTGCGCGGGGACAGCGCTGTCGCGGGCGCGAAGGTGAGCATCACCTGGGTGTCGTCGACAGGCACGACCAAGGCCCTCGGCACCACCCGCACCAATGCCAAGGGCAGATACGCCATCTCCGTGACGCCGACCAGGTCCGGCACGCTGCGCATCACCGCGACGTCCGAGGGTCAGCGAGCCGTCATCGCCCGCCCGATCACCGTGCGCGGATAGGCAGGCGCTTAGCGCACCTGGCCGGTGAGCGGAGGCAGATCCTTGGTCGCGGCCCCGCTCACCGCTGTGACGGCGAAGTCGATCGTCGCCCCCGAGCGGGCCGTGGACGACAAGGGCAGCGACAGGCGGTACCTGCTCGGCTCCACCTGCGTACTGATGAGGAAGAGGCGCGTCTCAGCCGTGATGGGGCCGCTCGTCGGCAGGCCTTGCGCGGCGAGGAACTCCGGGTCGATGTCGGACAAGTCCATCATCGCTCCGGTGACCTGTGCCCGGACGCGCACCAGTCCTGGCTCGTCGGCGACGAAATCCCACTCGAGTGCTGCTCCTGCGGGTGCCGTGGCATTGGCCGACTCCAGCGTGATGGTGCGGATGCGCACACCCTGAGGGAGCACGGTGAGAGTGCCACGGAACATCCCCACCGTGGTAGCGTCCATGGCGTAGATCGACACCTGCACACTCGCCGCCGCACCCGGCCCCACCACGGCGGGCATCGTCACAGGCACGCGGATCGTCGTACGCCGCGTGCCTGGTGCCACGCTCACCGAGCCGTTGACGGCGGGCAGGATGGACGCATCGAAGCCGGCGGTGACCGAGTAGCGCAGTCGCGCGCGCTCACCCGCCGGGCGGTCCAGACGCACCTGCACAGGGACGAGGACGGATTGCCCGGCGGCGACGGTCGAGACGGACTCGACGACCTCCGCCACCGGCAGGATGCGCGCCGGGCCGGGTGCGCGCGCCACGCGCCGCGAGACATCGACCAGCCACGCCCTGCCGGCACCACTGGTGCTCATGCCCACCGCGACGATGCGCGTGAGATCGACGCCGCGGAAGTTGCGGGGGTCTACCCATGCCGTCTGTGCCCACAGGCGGAGCTCGTCCTCCCCCTCGGTCAGGGGCTCGACTGTCAGGCCCCGCGTCGGGAGGGTGGCCACGCGGCCGTTGGCGTCGCGCACGGCGAACCCCACAGTGCCCGTGCTCGACGGATCGAGGACGATGCGTGCGCTCAGCCGAGACGCCGAACCCAGATTGACAGGAGAGGCCAGATCGACAAGGGCGGTGCCCGCTGACTGCCACGTCATCAGGACCGCGGTGCGCTCCGGCAAAGGCCCGCGCACGAATGCCGACCCCAGCCACGCCGTGTCCCTGGAGGGGCCGGCTACGCCCGTCGCACACACGGTGTCGTCGTGCGATGGCGTGACCGCGTCGCCCCGGCACAGCCCCGCGCTGACACCTGACGAGATCACGGTGCTGGCGGGGCCGGGCACGAGCAGGAGGCGGTCGGGGCCAGCCTGACTCGCGGAGCGTAGCGGGATGCCAGCCAGCCCCCTCGGCTGCGCACCCGATCCGTCCAGCAGAGGAAGCATGGTGACGTCGCCGTCCTGGGCGAAGCGCACCGCCGCAGACATCGTTTGCACTCCCACCGCCCGCTCCTGCTCGGGAGTCAGCCGCACATCCGGTGCACAGGAGCCCGTCGCCTCCTCGTAGACGTATGTCGCGTCGTCGGCGCCCGTCTCGGAGACGGAGAGCCCTGGCGTCCACTCGGTGTTGAAGTAGTTGTGATTGGCACCGGGCACCCAGATGGAGGAGCGCAGACCTCCCCGCGAGCCGTAGAGATCGCGACCGCGATCCAGGTAGGTCTCGCCCTGAAGGTCGGACACATCCCCGTCGCAGGCGGGCAGGATCGTCACCGTGGGGACAGCCGGGGGTGCCATGCGCGCAAAGGACACGGGGGCGAGCGGGATGACGCCGGCGATGGCGAAGGGCTCAACCCTCTCGTCCGCAAGCATCTGCGCAGCCCGGACGACACCCTCGCCACCGCGACTGTGCCCCATGAGGACGGTCCGCGAGAGGTCGAGGCGCCCGACGAGTCGGTCGCCGTACCCCTGAATCGGCTGCACGGCGGCCTTGGCCAGCCGGGTGAGGTGGTATTCGATGAGCAGGGCGCGCGCGGTCGCACCGAGGTCACGCGTGTTGTCCTGCGCGTTGATGCCGTTGGCACTGATGCTCACCACGACGCGCCCCTGACTGGCCAGTCGATCGGCGAGATAGCGGTATCCGGTGTAGCTCGGCACCGGGATCGTGTCGCCGGCACTGCACCACGCCGGGACAGGATCGGGCTGCTCCCCGCCAACGTCAGCACACCACTGATGGCGGCCGTGCAGGAGCACGACCACGGGGAAGGCTCGCTGGGGCACCGTCCCGCGGGCATCCACGGGCACCGTCACCTCTGCCAGATCCTCGACACGCAGGGGCAGGTCGACCTCGACCCGCTCCCAGCCGCGGAAGACCGTGAGGCGTTGCGTCGCCAGCGGGCCCTTGGCTCCCGGGTCGGGCAGCGATGCACGAGGGTCCGTCTGCGACGGCGAGGTCTCCACCCCGGGCAGGCCGGCACTCGCCGGGCTGGCCACCGCGATGATCGCAGCACCGACGGCAGCGGACAGCAGGAGGCGCCTCATGCCCCGTGACACTATCCCCACGGAGCAGTGGGCGGACCCCTCACTCCTCGACGCGCCATCCACGGCCACGTCATCGCCACAACGCGCACCATCCCGGGCGCGGACAACCGTGGGCCCGAGGCGCCGCGCTAGCCCGCGTTACTGACGCATCTGAGGGCTCCCATTCGCCCGCGAATGCTGCTTCATGCTCCAGATATGCAATAACCGGCAGCTGGAGCGGTCATAGTGCAACTTCGAGGCATGAAGCGGTGCCACAGCGAGAAGTCATCATGGTCACCACTCATGGACACCGCGATCGGTTGCATCTTGGGCGAGCACTCTGCGCGCCTCGTCCCTACTCCTCGACGCGCTCGACCCGCGCGGGGAAGAGCCACCACGCCAGCAGCGCGCCGGCGGCCACGATGCCCGCGGCCGCCATGAGGGCGGTTGCCATGCCCGAGACGAAGGCAGCGCCCGCCACCTCCCGGATCGGTGTCGCGATATCGGCAGGGAGTTGCGCTACGGCGAGAGAGCCCGCCGCGAGGGACTCGCGCACGGCGTCCACCACCCCGGCCGGGATCGATGTGATGGCATCGCCCGCGGCCACGATCTGCGCCTCGATCTCACTGCGGTAGCCCAACGACAGAAGCGAGCCCAGCACGGCCACCCCGAGGGAGCCACCCAGCTCGGCGACGCCGTCGTTGACCGCCGACCCCATGCCCGCGCGCTCGCGCGGCACTGAGGCGAGCACGGCATTGGTCGCCTGTGGCAGCACCATGCCCAGGCCCAGCCCCATGAGACCGAGGCTGCCGCCGACATGGAGGTAGGACGAATCAGCCGTGAGCCACGCAGACCAGGCGAGACCGGCGACGACGAGGACCAGACCCGCCACGACGACCCGTCGAGTCCCGAATCTCTCCGCCCAGCGGGGGCTGAAGAGCGAGGCAGCGAAGAGCCCGCCTGCAGCGGGCAGCATCGCCACGCCGGACTCCAGCGGGGAATCGCCCTGCACGAGCTGGAGGAACTGCGGCAGGAAGAAGAGCACGCCCATGAGCGCGCCGTAGACGAGCGCGACCGTGACGATGGCGATCGTGAAGAGCCGGTTGCGGAAGAGCTCCATGGGCAGCATCGGTCGCGGTGCTCGACGCTCCCACCACACGAAGGCCGCGAGGAAGACGATCGCGGTGAGTGTCGACGTCACAGTGAGCGCCGTGATCCCACGGTCGGGCACCTCGATGACGGTGACCACGAAGGCGACGAGGCCCACGGTGGAAAGGATGGCCCCGAGGGGGTCCAGGCGCGGCTTGCTGGGGTCCCGCGACTCCGGCACGAGCGCGAGTGTGGCGATGAGTGCGAGCACGACGAGCGGCGGATTGACCCAGAAGATCGCGTGCCATGTGGTGTATTCAAGGAGCAGGCCGCCGAGGATCGGCCCGATGGCGACAGCGGCGCCCGCCACGGCGGCCCAGATGCCGATGGCCTGCGCGCGTGCGCGGGGATCGGCGAAGACCTGCACGAGGATCGACAGGGTCGACGGCATGATGAAGGCTCCACCGATACCCATCACCGCACGGCACAGGATCAGCAGGTCAGCCGTGGACGCGAAGCCGGCCGCCAGGGACCCCGCACCGAAGATGATCAGCCCGATGACGAGCGCGCGGCGTCGTCCGAAGCGGTCCCCGAGGCTTCCCGCGAGCAGGAGCGTGCCGGCGAAGAGCACCGAGTAGGCATCGACCACCCACTGGAGCTCGGCGGTGCTCGCACCCAACTCCTCCTGCAGGGTAGGCAGGGCGACATTGACGATGGTGTTGTCGAGCGAGATGAGCGCGAGTGCTCCCGCGAGCACGAAGAGGATCGCCCAAGGGGACCGTGATGCCACGGGCAGAGACTAGAGCCACTCCCCCGCTCGGCACCGACCACTAGGCTCCCCACGGGAGGGATGTCATGGACCTGGTGGCCGTCATGGCAACGGCATCCGACAGCGATCTCACGACCGAGCTCTATTCACTGGTCGTCATCGCCGCGATTGCCGCTGCCACGCCGCTGATCGTCGGACTCCTGCGCCTGCCCGTCGCCGAGGTCGTGCTCATGCTCGGCTTCGGCATCCTCTTCGGCCCAGAGGTCCTCGGCTGGATTCAACTCGATGAGGCCATCGACCTGCTCGCCGAACTCGGTCTCGCCTTCCTCTTCTTCGCCGCGGGCCTCGAACTCGAGAAGCACGCGATCAAGGGCCGATCCGGCAAGCTCGCCCTGACCGGGTGGCTCGTGAGCGCTGCCCTGGCTCTCGTCGCTGCGGGTGTCCTCGAGTGGGCCGGCATCATCACCGACTTCCTCGGCGTCGCCATCTGCCTGACCAGCACGGCCCTGGGCACGCTGCTGCCTGTCCTGCGCGACAAGGGACTGCTCAAGACACCCTTCGGCACCTACTTCATGGGCGCGGGCGCCATCGGGGAGTTCGGTCCGGTGCTCGCCATCTCACTGCTCTTGACCACGAAGTCCTTCTGGCTCGCACTCCTGTCCGTAGTGCTCTTCGCGGTCATCGCCCTGGTCTTCGCCAAGGTCCCCGGGTGGCTACGCACCGACAGGCTCGTCAACGTCATCGAGCGTGGTCAGGAGTCCAGCTCCCAGACAGCCGTGCGTCTCACAGCGCTCCTGCTCATCGCCCTTCTCGCGGTCGCCGAGGGCTTTGGGCTCGACGTCGTGCTGGGGGCCTTCGTCGCCGGGATCATCACCAAGCAGCTCGCGCCCGCCAGCCAGGAGTGGGCGCTCCAAAAGAAGGTCGAGGGCATTGCCTTCGGCGTCTTCATCCCGATCTTCTTCATCGTGTCCGGCGCACGACTTGATGTCGACTCCATCGTCGACAATCCCAGCCTGCTGCTGATCTTCTTCGCACTTCTCCTCGTCGTGCGAGGCGTCCCGCAGTTCTTCCTCTACCGCCGCGCGATCCCGCAGGCCAAGGAGCGCGCAGGGTATTCCCTCTACGTCGCGACCGCACTGCCCATCATCGTGGCGGTGACATCGGTCGAGTTGGGCGCTGGGCTCATGAGCACGTCGGTGGCCGCGGCGCTTGTGGGGGCGGGAGCGCTCTCGGTGCTGGTCTTCCCTCTCGTCGCGCAGGCACTCGTGCCCAAACAGCCGACTCAGGACGACGAGCGCAGCGCCGCGACGGCGTAGAGCGCGATCCCCGCGGCCACCGCAGCATTGAGCGACTCGGTGTCCGTGGCCATGGGGATCGACACGATCTGATCGCAGGTCTCGCCCACCAGACGACTGAGGCCGCGACCCTCGCCTCCGATGACGATGACCAGCGGCCCTGCCGCGAGCTCGCGGGGGAACGCCGTGAGCTCCACATCGCCGTCCGCGGCCAAGCCGACCACTGTGCATCCGGCCTTGGCGTAGGCCGTGAGCGCACGCGTGAGGTTGGTGGCACGGGCGACCGGCACGTGCGCGAGTGTGCCGGCACTCGCCTTCCAGGCGGACCCCGTGACCCCGGCGGCGCGGCGCTCGGGCACGACGACGCCCTGGGCTCCGAAGGCTGCGGCCGAGCGCACGATGGCGCCGAGATTGCGCGGGTCGGTGACGCCGTCGAGCGCGACGATGAGCGGGGCATGGCCGGAGTCGATTGCCTGCGCCAGGAGATCGGAGGGATCGAGATAGTCGTACGCCGGGACGGTGAGCAGCAGGCCCTGGTGCGCAGCCCCTCCGGACATGCGGTCGAGCTCGATCCGCGTGACCTCCATGATCGGCATGCCCTGGTCGGCGGCAATCGTCAGGGCCTCACGCACGCGATCATCGGTGTCGACGTACTGCTGGACATAGAGCGCTGACGCGGGCACGCCCGCGCGCAGCGCCTCGACCACCGGATTGCGGCCCACGAGCACCTCGCGCCCGTCGCTGCGCTTGCCGCGCGGAGCAGCCTTGCGCGCCGTCGCCTTCTCTGCGGCGCGCGCGCGACGAGCGGCGGGATGCTTCGTCCGCTCCTCGGCCTTGGGAGTCGGGCCCTTGCCCTTGAGCCCCTTGCGCCGCTGGCCACCCGAGCCGACGGTCATGCCCTTCTTGGTGCCCTCCTTGCGCATCGCTCCCTTGCGCTGCGAGTTGCCGGCCATCAGGACTCCTCTGCTAGCGACCAGCGTGCGCCAGTCGGGGTGTCCTCGACCACGATGCCCGAGGAGGCGAGACCGTCACGGAGTGCATCCGCGACGGCGAAGTCCTTGCGCTCGCGCGCGGCCTGGCGCTGCGCGAGCACGACATCCACGAGTGGGCCGAGCGCACGGCGCGCGGCCCCATCGTCGGATGCAGCCGCCCAGGGCTCGGCGTAGGGATTGACGCCCAGCACGTCGAGCATGGCGACGACCTCATCGCGCGCCCGGCGCGCGGTGTCACTGTCGCCCTCTGCGAGGGCCGCATTGCCCGCGCGCACCGTGTCGTAGACGACCGCAAGCGCCTGGGGCACGCCGAGGTCGTCGTCGAGCGCCGCTGCGAAGTTGGCCGGGAGCCCCGTGGCCGCAGGGCCGTCGCCGAGTGCCTCCTCGGCTCTGCGGAGGAAGCCCTCGATGCGCCGGTAGCCCGCGGCGGACTCAGCGAGCGCCTCGTCGGAGAACTCCAGCATCGAGCGGTAGTGCGCCGAGCCGAGGTAGAAGCGCAGCTCGACTGGCCGCACCCGCTTGACGACCTCGGAGACGAGCAGGGAGTTGCCGAGTGACTTGCTCATCTTCTCGCCCGAGGTGGTCACCCAGGCGTTGTGCATCCAGTACTGCGCAAACGCATCACCCGCCGCCTTGGACTGGGCGATCTCGTTCTCATGATGCGGGAAGAGCAGGTCCATGCCCCCGCCGTGGATGTCGAACGCCGGCCCGAGGTAGCGCGAGGCCATCGCCGAGCACTCGAGATGCCAGCCGGGGCGACCCGCGCCCCACGGGGTAGCCCACTGCGGCTCGCCGGGCTTGGCCCCCTTCCAGAGTGCGAAGTCGCGCGGATCGCGCTTCACCGATGCCTCGGAGTCCCCGGCGGGCTGCATGTCGTCGAGCCGCTGTCCGCTCAGCGCACCGTACTCAGGGAAGGAGCGCACGTCGAAGTAGACGTCACCGTCGGCCGGGTAGGCATGCCCGGCGTCGATGAGCCGGTCCATGAGCTCGACCATCTCGGGCACGTGCCCGGTCGCGCGCGGCTCATAGGTCGGCGGCAGGCAGCCGAGGACGTCGTAGGCCCAGGTGAAGGCAC